>JAPUJD010000204.1 GCA_027296385.1 Acidobacteriota bacterium
CGCCATCTCACGCCCCCATGCTACTGCGCCGCTCGCTCTCCGGTTGGCTAGTGGAACCCGGGCTTGCCCTGAGGTCCTATGATCGGGCGCATGGCAGCACCTCGACCACTCATCGGTCTCGTGCCCGCCGCCGGCCGGGCCACCCGGCTGGGCGACATCTCCGGCTGCAAGGAGCTCCTGAGGGTACCGGGGCCCGCCGGCGACGGCGAGCAGCGGCCGGTCGCGGAGTACCTTCTCAGGGCGATGGCGCAAGCGGGGGTCGAGCGCGCCTACATCGTGCTGCGCCACGGCAAATGGGACATCCCGGCCCGCTTCGGTCCGGCGCTGCCCGACGGCCCACGGCTGGCCTACCTGGTGACGCCGGGCACGGCCTCGATCCCCGCCACGCTCGATGTCGCGTACCCCTTCGTCCGCGACGCCAACGTCGTCACCGGCTTCCCCGACTCCTGCTTCACGCCCGGTGACGCCGTCGCCCGTGCCGTTTGCCGCCACCTGACAGGCGGCGCCGGCGTCACCCTGGCGCTCTTTCGCAGTGACCGGCCGGACAAGACGGACATGGTCGAGCTCGACGGCGGCCGGGTCTCGGGCTTCAGGGTGAAACCGGGCCCCAGCGAGCTCGAGTACACCTTCGGGGCGGCGGTCTGGGGACCTGAGCTCACCGAGTTCATGCACGCGCTTCTAGCGCAGCGTGAGGCGTCCGCGGGCGAGAAGCTGACCTACTCAGAGTTGCAGATCAGTGAGGTGCTCGGCGCGGCGCTGGCCGCCGGCATCGTCATCGACGCCGACATCTCACCCGCCGGGCGCTACGTCGACGTCGGAACGCCCGAGGACCTGGCCCGCGTCCGACGGACGGGAGCAGCGGACTGATGGCTCGGGTGACCGTGCTCGGCTCCGGCACCTGCGTTCCCACTCGGCGTCGCGGCCCGGCTGGATTCGTCCTCGAGGCGGCCGGCGAGACCTTGCTCATCGACGGAGGCAGCGGCACCCTCGGCCGCATGGTCGAGGCCGGCCTCGACTATCGCCAACTCGCCGCCGTGCTCTACACCCACACCCACCCGGACCACACCGCCGACCTGGCGCCTCTGCTCTTCGCCCTCAACTACACCCCCGACTTTCGCCGCGAGCGCCGCTTGAAGATCATCGGTCCACCCGACTTCGGCGACTTCCTCGCTCGCCTCACCGAGCTCCACCCCGGAATCCGTCCGAAGTCCTTCGAGCTGGAAGTGATCGAGCTCGGTGACGACACGGCAGATCTCGGGCACGCGGTCGTGACGGCGCGACGGGTCGAGCACGCGGGCGTCTCAGCCGTCGCCTATCGGCTGAGCGTCGATGGGGTCACGATCGTCTTCTCCGGCGACACGACCTACTGCCCGGCCATCGTCGACATCGCGGCTGGAGCCGACCTCCTCGTCATCGAAGCTTCCTTGCCCCTAGCCGAGCACGATCCCGGCTCGCACCTCACAGCGGGACTGGCCGGCCGCGTCGCCGCCGAGGCCGGCGCCCGAGCCGTCGTCTTGACTCACCTCTACCCGATCTGCGACCAACACGACATGGCTGCGCTGGTGGCCCAGGAGTTCGGCGGTCGGATCATGGTCGGCGAGGATCTGATGACACTCGACGTCGGGCCGGAGGGTGTCGAGCTCCCCGCGACGGGAAGAGGAGAGGCTCCTGGCCCCGGTTGATAGGATCATCCCGTGCACAAGACCAACATCCGGCTCGAGCTTCAGTCACTCGACGAGTTCTGGTCGCAGAAGGTCCTCGGTGAAGCCAACGGCACGTTGATCAAGGTGGCCAAAGGCATCGGCGAGGTGAACTGGCACAAACCGACGACCAGGACGAGGTGTTCATTCTGTACAAGGGCCGGCTGACGATCCGGCTGCGCTCGGGCGACGTCGAGCTCGAAGAGGGCGATATGTTCGTCATTCCCAAAGGGGTCGAGCACGCGCCGCGCGCCGACGAGGAAGTCGAGCTGATGATCCTCGGGTTGGACGTGACCTCGAACGAGGCGGGCGGCAAGCCGGTGAGCTGTCGCGCCTTGCCGCCATCGGTGGGCACCACGAGCTCGGGCGGGCTTCGGGACTCGCCGATCAGGTCAGGTCGGCAGTCAGGCTAGCGCAGGAAGAGCAATTCCCGATACTTGGGCAACGGCCAGATCTTGCTGTCCACCAGCCCTTCGAGCCGGTCGATGCTGGCGCGTGCCGCGTCGAAGAAGGGCTTCACCCGATCGCAGTAGGCCTGGGCCATTGCGGCGGTATCGCTCATGGCATCAGCGGCGGCCTTGGCCTCCATCAGCTCCGCCAGGTCCTTAGTCAGCTCCTTGATCGGCTTGGCGATGGGAGCCGCCTGTGACGCGATGCTCTGCGCATCGTCCTCGAGTCCCATGTCAGTGAGGTTGCGATGGGCCTCGCCGAGCTTGTTGATTGCGTCCAGGGCGGCAGGAAGGACATACGTCCGGCTCATCTCCTCGAACAGATCCGCCTCGATAGCGAGTTTGTTGATGTAGTTTTCCAGCAGCACCTCGTAGCGGCTGTGCAGCTCGCGTTCGTTGAAGACACCGTGAGCACTAAACAAGCTCTTGGCCTTGTCCGAGATCATGGCCTCCAGAGCGACCGGCGTGGTCTTGTTGTTGGACTGTCCACGGAATGCGGCTTCCTTCTCCCACTCCTCGCTGTAGCCATTGCCGTTGAAAACGACCCGCTCCACGTCCTCCAT
>JAPUJD010000205.1 GCA_027296385.1 Acidobacteriota bacterium
CCCTGGCGGTTCGCGGAGCCAACGATGGCCTCTGGGACTGGAACGTGAAAACCGGGGAGGTGTACCTGTCACCACGGTGGAAGGCCATGCTGGGCTACCGTGAGAACGAAGTGGGAAACGGGCTGGAGGAGTGGCGCAGCCTGGTGCACGAGGACGACCGGGAGATGGTTCGATCTGCCTTTGAGGCTCATTTTCAAAGTGCTGCCGGCCAGTTCGAGCTGGAGCATCGCATGAACCACCGCTCCGGGAAGGTGCGTTGGGTTCTCACCCGAGGCGCTGCGGTGAGGGGCTCCGATGGCCGGGTGCTCCGCATGGCGGGGTCCCAGACGGATATGACAGACCGCAAGCTGGCCGAGCAACAGCTGCTCCACGACGCCTTCCACGACGGCCTCACCGGGCTCGCCAACCGCGCTCTGCTCGTGGACCGGATGGGCGTGGCCCTGGCGTCTCTGCGGCGCGGTCAGGGCAGCCCGTTCGGCGTCCTGTTCCTGGACCTGGACCGCTTCAAGCAGATCAACGACAGCCTGGGCCACACCGTGGGAGACGAGCTGCTGATCGGGATCGCTCGCCGCCTTGGTGAGCTGCTTCGGCCAGGTGACACCGCGGCCCGCCTGGGTGGAGACGAGTTCGCGCTGCTGGTAGCCGACGTGCGGGACGTCGGAGCCGCCGTCCACTTCACCAAGCGGATCCAGGAGGCGTTTGCCGAGGCGTTCCTCATCGAGGGGCATGAGGTGTTCGCCACGGCCAGCATCGGCATCGCCTTCAGTTCCGAAGGAGAGACCACGGCAGACGGGATGCTCCGGGATGCGGACATCGCCATGTATCGCGCCAAAGCCGCGGGCCGAGCCAGGTACGAGATCTTCAACCACGAGATGCACCGGGCGGCGGTCAAGCTCCTGAAGCTGGAGATGGAGCTGAGAAGAGCGGTGGAGAACGAGGATTTCGTCATGCACTACCAGCCGATCGTGGTGCTCGATACGGGACGCATCGTGGGCTTCGAGGCGTTGGTACGGTGGCTCCACGCCGAACGGGGTCTCATCGCGCCGGCACGGTTCATCGGCGTGGCCGAAGAGACCGGGCTCATCGTTCCTCTGGGCTGGTTCGTGCTGGAGCAGGCGTGCCGCCAAGGGAAAGAGTGGCAAGCCCGGTTCCCAACCGATCCGCCGCTCTTCATGAGCGTCAACGCCTCGGGCAAACTCTTCACTCAGCCCGGGGCGGTGGAGGATGTGCTCCGCATCCTCACCGAGACCCAGCTTGCGCCGTCGAGTCTCCGGCTGGAGGTGACGGAAAGCGTCGTCATGGACCACGGAGAAGAGGCGATGAAGCGTCTCCTCGAGCTGCGAGACCTTGGCGTCCAGCTCAGCCTGGACGACTTCGGCACCGGTTACTCATCGCTGAGCTACCTGCAGAGGTTCCGCTACGATTCCTTGAAGATAGACCGCTCGTTCGTCAGCTCTATGGGCGAGGCAGAGGACTCCGCCACCATCGTGGAGACCATCCTCAGCCTGGCGAGCAGCCTGGGTATCGGCGTGGTGGCCGAAGGTGTGGAAACCGCTGAGCAACTCGAACACCTCCGCACCCTGCGCTGTCCCCTTGGCCAGGGCTACTGGTTCGCCCGTCCCATGGCCGCGCCAGACGTGGAGAGCCTCATGACCTCCGGGTCCAGCCGGCCAGATCAAGCCGTGATGCTGAAGATGTAGATCGACGCGCCTGCCCGGGCCGCGGTCGCATTGGGCGAACCCTGCGGTCCGCCTCACGCCTCCAACACGGTGCAAGAAAGCTCAGCCATGAGCGAGAAGTGGCTATCGAATGTCAGGAGGTGTCCACCGCGCTCCAGGGTTGCCGCCGCGATCCAGACGTCGTTGATCGGGACGGGCGTTCCGGCGCTCCTGAGGTGCGCGAAGAGAGCGCCGTAGTGGCGTGCTGTTGCCGCGGTCGTGTCGATGGCCCTGACGAACGGCTCGGCGAGGAATTCTGCGAGGCGTAGGCGATTCTCACGTGGTCGGGACCCGAGCGAGAATCCCGCCTCCAGCTCTCCGAGCACGGTTGCGGGAATCAGAGTCACCCCGGCGGCGGAGACCGTGTCGAGGACAGCATCATGGCCGGAGCAAAGACGAGAGTAGGCCGAGGTGTCGAGTACCAGGCGCTCGTGTAGCAAGCTCAGCGCCATGCCGGGTCGTCGACGGGTCTCTGGGCCCGGAGCGCTTCGTCGAAGGCCTCCTGATCAGCCCGCTCCCAGGTGACGTAACGCTCGAGTCGTCGACGTCGCTGGCTGAAACCGAGAGCGTCGGCGAGGAGCTCGACTGCCGTCGCGTTCATACTCTGGTTGCGCTCGCGGCTCAGGGCCTTCAGTCGCTCCGCCACTTCATCCGGCACGCCTCGAAGGGTGAGTTGCTTCGGCATGCAGGCATGCTAGCACGAATCTGCCTGCGTGCATTCGTTCGTTGTGCTCGAGCGCAACCTCCGTCCGGGCAACCGATCGCAGGTTCCTGGGACCGACAGCCCCTACTGACCCGTCTGCCAGCCAGCCAGCGAGCCTTCCGTTCCCTCGAGCGGGAACAGAGATTCCAACAGCGCAGCGGTCCGATGGCTCCAGCTGGCGAAATCGGTGCTGTCCCACACCTCGCCGCCGATCGGGTCCCAGCCCTTCTGCCGATACAACTCCCAGGCCCAGCGCGAGGAGGCGCGCATGTTCATCTCCTCGTGCGGGCTGATGAGGTCCCAGCGCCCCCACTCGAGGTAGAGCTTCATCGCCAGGGACGACCCGTCAGCTGCACCGATCGCCTCCTCGACCGCCTTCATCTGCTCCTCGAGAAGGAAGAGGCTCTGGACGCCGAGCCCTCCGAAGATGTCGGGATTGTTGAAAGTCAACAACGTGGCGGAGAATCCCGGCCAGCCCATCCCGACGTTGGCTCGGCCCTCACGTTGTGCTCGCGTCCGGTAGCGCTGGTCGATCGCCGGCACGAGGTCGCCGGTGACGAAGCCGCCGGCGCCGCGCATCCTGGGCGTCTCCGGAAAGACCACGATGAGTGGTTCCGCCGTCCTGCCGACCACCCGATCCAGAGTCGCCGGCCAGGCCCCGACCTCGCGAGCCTGCCCGTGGTGCACGTACACCACGGGGTATCGAGCCTCGCCGGTCTCGTACCCCGGAGGCAGCCAGACATGCACCGGCACCGCCACCGGTTCGGGCGCCTCGCCGTCCTCGGGCGTGGGCGGCTGGAAGACGACCTCGAACGTCTCGAGTCGTCCCTTCGGACCCACGTCCCCGGCCTTGTCGACGATCTTCAGCCCGGGCCACTCAGGCATGGCGAACCAGGACATCTCGAAGCCTTCACCGCGGTTCCAGCTCATGTCGGGTCCGAGAACCGTCGAGGTCGCCGTACGCTCGTGGCTCGGGTCGGTCTCGAGCTCGTCATCCACGATGAAGACGTAACCGATCCGCGCCCGAGAACCGAGCTCGGTCGCCCACCACCAAAGCTCCGTGCCGCCGAGCCGGTTCATCTGCTCCTCGCGCCGCATGCCGATCATCTCCCCTGCCACGGCGACGTCATCGGCGGGGCCATGCCAGAGGAAGACGACCGCTTCGCCATCGATCAAGGGAAGCTCACGCCCGGCGAGGAAACGCGACACCGCGGCGCCTGGATCCTCACTGTCCGCGATCTCGTCCGCGAGATCAGCCAGGGCAGCGGGCACGGCGACCTCGGCGACGAGGCTACCTGGGCCCGCCTGGCGCACGAGCTCGACTCTGGCGATCTCCCCGAGGCTGCGAACATAGAGCGCGCCGGCGGAATAGCTCGGGGCCGTCCGGGCGAGATCGTCAAACAGCTCGATCCGGCTCGTCTCCTGCCAGCCCTCCGCCGCGGCAGCGCCCAGATGGAGGTCGCCGACCTTGGTCAGGACCGCGAGCTCACCGCCCACGGCGACAAGAAAACCGTCGCCCGGCGCCCGCGAGCGCCAGAGCAGCTCGCCCGTTGCCGGCTCGACCGAGCTCAGGAACCGCGATGTGTAGCCGAACAGGAGCTCGCCGGAGAGCGCAGGTGGACTGTAGCTGCGGCTCAAGCCTCGTCCCGCAGAGACCTCTCGCGCCACCAGATCCGACTCTCCCCGGACGACTTCAATGACGACCGCGCGCCCTTGCTCGTGCTTGACGAAGATGCGGTTGCCGTCGATCGGCACTGGCGACTGGGTGAACGAACCCATGACACCGCGCTCGCCCTCCAGCTCGTGCCGCCAGAGCGTGGCTCCGCTCTGCGGGTCGAGTCCGGCGATCCAGGAGGGGCCGAGGATCAGAGCCTGCACCGCTCCGGCGATCTCGGCCAAAATCGGCGAGCCCAGCCCGAGCTCGCCGTCTTCCGGCAGAGCGCGCCATTTCACCGCTCCCGACGCCACATCGAATCCGGTGACCAGCCCTTCGTCTCCGCCGGTGAGCAGGATCATCGTCTCGCCGACAACCGCCGGCGAGCTGCCGAAGTCGTAGAACGGACGCTCGCTGCCGAGGTCGTCGACCAGATGGCGGGTCCAGAGCTCCTCGCCAGTCGACAGCTCGAGAGCGACCAGCCGGCCTCCCGGGCTGAGCATGAAGACTCGACCGTCAGCTAGAGCCGGCGTCGAGATCGGTCCGTCGTGAGTTCCGTCGTGCCCGACGTGCGCCGGGTCCAGGTCGTAGCGCCACAGCTCCTCCCCGCTGTTGGCCTCGAGGGCCACCACGAAGTCCCTCTCGCCGTCAGTCATCGCCGTCACCAGCGTGCCCCCGGCCACCGAGATGCCAGAATAGCCGCTGCCCAGATCGCGTTTCCAAGCGAGCTCCAGAGCCAGCGAGCCGTCACCTCGAGGCAGCCCCTTCGCCTCACCCGCCCCGGCAGGTCCACGGAAAGACGACCAGTCAGTGTCGGCGGCCACGGCAGCCGATGCGATGGCGAGAAGGACAACAGCCACTGAGAAGCAAGGTGATAGACGGGTGCGAAGCATTGAGGGTCTCCTGGTCCTGACTTGTCGACAGCGAAAGAAGGTGGATGCTACAACACGCCACTCAGGCGAAGAGCTCGCCGCCCGGCAAGCCGGCGGCGCGTCCCAGGCTCTGGTCTCGAGTGGCCAGCAGTGCTCCAGATCTCATCGCGAGCTCGAGGTAGGCCGCGTCATAGGACGAGAGCTCGACTTGGCGAGCCGCCGACAGCACTGCACCGGTCGCGCGAGCGAGGGACACGTCTTCGACCAGGATCGGCAAGGCACCGAGCAGATCCAGGAACCGAGCGCTATCCGCTGCGGCGAGGCGGGCGTGACGCTCTGCAACGAGGAGAACGTTGGCCACCTCGAGCGGCCAGATGCACGGCACGAGCCCCTCGCGTTGGTCGAGAGAATCCAAGACTCGGTCGGTCATGGGGTCCGCTTGATCCTCGAAACACCAGGCCATTGTCACCGAACAATCGAGGACGACAGGCCTCATCGACGCCCTGCATCGATCAGCTCGCGCAGTGCGAGCTCGCCTAGCGTGCGACCCCGCCGGAAACCTCTCAAAGCCTCGGCGGTGCGTGCCAGTGGCCGTCTGGTCTGAGAGACCGGGACCAACTCTGCCACAGGCACCCCGTGCTTGGTGATCGTGATGTGCTCCCCCTTGGCCGCTCTCTCGAGCAGGCTCGGCAAGTGTGTCTTGGCTTCGTAGGCTCCGACTTTCATGAAGTGCTCCAGTCTAGTCTGAGACTAGTCTATAACAGATCGACTCACCCACCAACAGCTGCCTGCCCTGCCGGGATCTCCTCTAGCTGGACCTCACCGATCTCGTGAGTCAGGTACTTGCCGGCGATCCTCTCGAGCCACCAGCGGGTCGTCTCCGCCACGAACTCGGTCGATGTCGAGACTTCGAGCTCTCCCTTGGCGTCGATCACGAGATCCGCCAAGGGCTCGAGGTGTCGGCCCGCTGGGTCGAGCCGGTGCCAGCCACGCTCCTCGCAACCAACGACATCGGGTTGCGAGTCGAGCC
>JAPUJD010000206.1 GCA_027296385.1 Acidobacteriota bacterium
CCGGCGCCGGTGGCGGGTCCCTCGATCTCGTAGAGGAATTGGGCGTAGATCCCCGTGGGGGCGATAGTGTCGAAGACTTGCAGCTGGAACTTGAGGGTGGCCCCCGTGCCCTCGAAGTTGGCGACGTTCCACTGGACGATCAAGCGATCTCCGCGCTTCGGATCAGCGACCACCTCCGAAAAGACGTCTCCGTCCTTGTCGTCGATGTCATCCCACGAGACCAGCGCCGCCTGGCCGCCGATGAAGGCCTCGCTGCTCGGAAGTTCCTCGTTGACCGGCGCCAGGTTGGTCACCGTCTTAATCCCAAAGCTCACGCCTCCATTGATGCCCACCACCACGATACCGGGCTGGAGGACGAAGTTGCCCTGGAAGGATCCGTCCAGCATGGCCTCCTGATCGTCTCCCAGCGCGAGACTCTGGCCGCTCTGCGAGATGTCCAGGAACTCGCCGAGCACCGGGTTGTCGACGATCCGTAGCGTTTGGCCCGCAGCGCCGGCGGTTACCCCCATGGCCAGGGCTGCCGCTTGGATGATGCGTTGCATGGCGGTTGACGCTCCTCTTTGGCGGCGCTCACTCGATCCGGGCTGGCGAGATTCGATCGTGCGGGGCGTCATGGTCGGTTGATCAGCTCATGGTAGGGGACGGCCCGGTCGGGTTGCTGCCAGGCTTCGTACAAGCGTACGAGTCGCTCGGCCGTCTGCCGCACGAGCGACGGGTTCCCGGGGTTGGCGCCGTTCAGGAGCGCAAGGCTGTCCAGCAGTATCCCTTGGGCTTCCTCGTACCGTCCCAAGGCGGTCAGGCAGCTGCCCAGTTCGCTCTGCGCTGCGGCGATTCTCCAGTGGCCGGGAGACATCCTTTGGCGGGAGGCGGCCACGCACTCCCGCAGCAACGGCTCGGCCGCAGCCGGATCGTCGCGACCGAGGTGGATCCGGCCGAGCACCAGCAGAGCGCTCGCGACCCGCGGATGGTCCGGGCTCTTGCGTCGCCGGATGGCGAGGGCCTCGCGACAAAGCGGCTCGGCTTCGTCGTACCGCCCCAACGTCGCCAGCAGATCCGCCAGGCTGGTCAGCGTGTTGGCCAGGCGCAGCTCGTTCCCCCCAAGCGCCCGGCCGAGGTCCAGGGCTTCGCGGTAGAGGGGCTCCGCTTCCGCGTATTGACCTTTTCTCGTCAGCACGAGGGCCAGGTTCTTGAGCCCGGTGGCCACCGCGGGGTGGTCGTGGCCGAACACCTGACGGCGGATGCCCAGCGCCTCGCGAAAGAGCGGCTCGGCCTCGTCGTAGCGGCCGGTTTCGGTCAGGAGCAGCGCGAGGTTGTTCAGGCAGACTGCAACCCGGTAGTGCTCGAGGCCCAGGACCGCCCGAAAGCTCTCCAGCGCCTCGCGGTAGAGCGGCTCCGCTTGCCCCAACTCGCCCTTGCTCTTGGAGACCGCGGCCAGGTTCATCAAGCTGGTGGCCACGTCCGTGCGGTTCTTCTTCGTCATGGGCGCGTCGGCCGCCGGTCGGCGACGCAGGATTGCCTGCCGGATCCGCAGGGCTTCCGTCAGGAGGCCCTCGGCCTCCTCCAGCTCGCCCCTGGTCTTCAGCAGGACGCCCAGGTTGTTCATGGTCTCGGCGCTCTCGGCGGTCTCCTCACCGAGCAGCTCGGTCCGCAGCCGCAGCGCCTCGCGATAGAGGCGCTCGGCCTCTTCGTGGTCGCCGGTCGACTTCGAGAGCAATCCCAGGTTGTTGAGGCTCTCGGCCACGTCCGGATGATCGTCGCCCAGCTCGTTGAGTCGAATCGCAAGCGCTTCCGTCAGCTGCCCCTCGGCAGCGACATACAAGCCGAGCTGAAGATACGTCAAGCCGACGGTCTGGCGCACCGCGGCCTCGACCTGGGGCTGACCGTCGAGCGCGCCCCCTTCGATACTCTGGGCCGCCTCGTCGAGCATCATCCGGATGGCCCCGTTGGGGCCCGCGGCGGCGCTCGGGTCGAGCGAGCCGAGCATGCCCGTGAGAAAGGTGTTGACCCCTTCGACCTTGCCCGCTTCGGTCTCGGTCTGTCGTGTCTGCCACGTCGTGGCGACGATGCCGCCGATCAGGGAGACGGAGACGGCCGCGATCGCGATCGCAGCAATCTTGTTTCTCCGCAGGAGCTTCGCGGCGCGGTAGCGAAAGGTGCCCTTGCGGGCCGTCACCGGCCGGCCCTCGAGGTGCCGCTCGAGGTCCTGCGAGAGCTGCTCGACGGTCGCGTATCGCTGCTGCGGCTCCTTGCGGAGAGACTTGAGAATGATCTCGTCGAGATCCCCGGCGAGCCGGCGGCGAAGCTTGTGGGGCTGTCCGTCTCGGGTTCGGCTCACCCCTTCGGGCGTGAGCGTGATGCGGGTCGTCCCATCGGCGCCGGGGACTTCCTCGATGCGCCCAATGGCCGTACTGGGCTTCTCGGGGTCGTCCTCGCAGATCGTCCGCTCGATCTCGTGGGGTATCCGACTCTTCATGCGATAGGGACGATGGCCCGTGAGCAGCTCGAAGAGGACGACCCCCAGGGAATACACGTCGCTGGCGGTCGTGATCGGCTCGCCGCGGATCTGCTCGGGGCTGGCGTACTCCGGCGTCATGATCCGGTGGGCGGGCGCCGTGGCATCGGCCGCCGGGGCGTCCGATCGGCCGTCGAGGACCTTGGCGATGCCGAAGTCGAGAAGCTTGGGCACCCCGTCGGACGTCACCAGGATGTTGCTGGGCTTGAGATCGCGGTGCACCACCAGCTTCTGGTGCGCGAAGATGACGGCGGAGCACACGCGCCGAAAGAGCCCCAGCCGCTCGTGGGTGGAAAGCCGGCCCTCGTCGCAGAACTGGCCGATGGGCTTACCGTCCACGTACTCCATGACCAGATAAGGCAGGCCGTCGGCCATGACGCCGCCGTCGAGCAACCGGGCGATGTTGGGATGATCGAGGGTCGCGAGGGTCTGCCGCTCGGCGCGAAAGCGGCGAAGCGTCTCGCTGGTCATCATCCGGCGCCGGATCAGCTTGATCGCGACGTTCTTTTCGTACTGGTCATCCGCGCGGGCGGCCAGGTACACCGCGCCCATCCCCCCGGAGGCGATGAACCTGACCAGCTCGTAGGCGCCGATGCGTTGGCCGACCAGGGAGGCCGCCGGCTCGTGCTCGAAGAGCTCGGGGAAGGCTTCAACGGCCGGCGCATCAAGAAGGGCGGGGGTCTGCTCGCTGGAGTCGAGGATCGATTCGACCTCCGTCCGCAACTCGGTATCGCCATCACACGCCTCGGCCAGGAACGCCTCCCGCTCGTCGCGGCTCAGGTCACAAGCGGACTCGAAGAGCTCTCGAATTCTGGTCCATCGCTGCGTGCTCAACGCACCGCCCCCTTTGTGACCTCGCGATGAAGCCAGCCCTTGGCGAGCTTCCACATCCGCTTGACGGTGACCGGTGCGACCTCCATGACCCGTGCCGTCTCCTGTACCGTGAGGCCGCCGAAGAATCGCAGCTCGATGACGCGGCTCAGCTGCCGGTCGATCAAGGCGAGCTCCGTCAGGGCATCATCGAGAGCGACCAGGTAGGCATCACGATCGGCCGAAGGCTCGGTGACGTCGTCCAGGGAGAGCTTGCGCCGGTTCCCTCCCCGCTTGGCCGATCGCCGCCGCCGCGCGTGGTCGATCAGCATGCGGCGCATCGCTTGGGCGGCGACCGCGAAGAACTGGGCCCGGTTCTCCCACGTTCGGTCATCGCGGCCGACGAGGCGGAGGTAGACCTCGTGGACGAGCGCGGTGGGCTGCAGCGTCTGGCCGGGGGGCTCGTTTCCAAGGTACCTCTCGGCCAGCCGTCGAAGCTCGTCATAGACCAGCGGGAGCAGCTCGGCCGCCGCGTGTCCGTTGCCGCGGGTCAACGCCGCGAGCGCCTCGGTGACGTCACTTGAGGTGTTCATCCTTCGGCCACGTGAAAACGTCGGGACCAATGATCCCGATGGTTGCCCGATTGCGCCTTG
>JAPUJD010000207.1 GCA_027296385.1 Acidobacteriota bacterium
CGGGGACAAGCCGTTGATCTTGAACCGAGACCGTCCTGCCTCGATGGTCAGACGTTTCTCGTCCTCGAGCTCGAGCCGCACCTCGTCGTCGACGATGGCGCGAATGATCTCGATGAACTTCTTGGCCTGGACCGCCACCCCGCCGGGCGCCAACACCTCGGCTTCGCACCACGAGGTCAGCGACACATCGAGGTCTGTAGCGGCCAGAGAGAGGCGATCGCCCTCGGCCCGCAAGAGAATGTGAGAGAGCACCGGAATGGTCGTTCGACGCTCTACGATCCCTTGCATGGGGCCGAGCTCGGAGAGGAAGTCAGTGCGCTTGAGACGAATTTCCATAGGTCCTTCTATGTCGTAGAAAGAGCGGATAATATAACACAGTCGTAGTCGTAGTAGATGCTGCGGAAACTGCGGAAATAGGCGTCGAACCGAGTCTTGGGCAGCTTTCAGCCGGCCTCCGCAGGTGCGGAAACTGGCTGTCGAAAACGGTTCACCGGCAGCGGAAAAGACGGCGCTGGCCGGCGGGCCGCTGTTCTTCCGCGTACCGTCCACTGGACGATCCACAGGATTTCCAGCCCGTGCGGCGAGTTCGCTGCAGACGAGCTCTCAAACCGACACAGCCGCCGGCTGCCCCTAGGCGAAATGTTGAAGCCAGCCCTTGATCGTTCGATCGAGGTCGTGATCTTCGGTGCGTAGGTTCTCGATCTTCTGGACCGAGTACATCACCGTAGAGTGGTGCTTGTGGTTGAACTGCATGCCTATCTCCGGGTAGGAGAGGTCGGTCAACTGCTTGCACAGATACATGGCCACCTGACGGGGAAAGGCGATCTGTTTCGAGTTGTTGCGGCTCTTGATCTCGTTGACCTTGAGGCCGTAGTGGCGCCCCACGTGTTTGATGATCTCGGAGGCGAGGACGCGGCGATTGCCATCCGCCAGGATGTCCTTGAGCGTCTCCTTGGTCAGCTCCAGAGTGATCGGCTTGGCAGTCAGCGAGGCAAAGGCGCTGACCCGGTTGAGTCGTCCTTCGAGCTCGCGGATGTTCGACTTGACCTGCGAGGCGATAAAGAGCGCCACATCGTCGGGCAGATCGACCTGCTCCTGATCTGCCTTGCGTTTGAGGATGGCGATCTTGGTCTCGAGATCGGGCGGCTGGATGTCGGCGATCAAGCCCCATTCGAAACGACTGCGCAGGCGCTCTTCGAGGTAGCGGATGTCGCGCGGCGAAGAATCACACGACAGGATGATCTGCTTCTGGCGGGTGTAGAGCGTGTTGAAGGTGTGGAAGAATTCTTCCTGGGTACGCTCCTTGTTGGCCAGGAACTGGATGTCGTCGACCATCAGCACGTCGATTGAGCGGTAGCGCTCGCGAAACTCCGGCATACGATTGAAGCGCAGGGAACTGATGAGCTCGTTGACGAATTGCTCGGCCGGAAGATACATCACCCGCAGCTGCGGGTGTTTGATGGCGATCTTGTGGCCGATGGCCTGGAGCAGGTGAGTCTTACCCAGCCCGACGCCGGCATAGAGGAACAGCGGGTTGTAGCTCTCAGCCGGGCGATTGGCGATCGACCTCGCAGCAGCGTGGGCAAACTGGTTCGAGTTGCCGACGACGAAGGTCTTGAAAGTGTAGCGCGGGTTGAAAGCCTCGCCCAGGATGTCTCGGCGCGCGGGCACCGGCGAGTTGTCGACCGAGAACAGGACTCTGAAAGCTGAACCCTTGAGCTCGCTGATCGCGCGATCGACAGCCGGCCTGTAGCTCTGCTCCAGCGTATGAAGAAAACGCTCGCTGGGGGCGCACAGCGTGAGGCTGTCGGCACTCTGGGCATGCACCTTGAGCGGTCGAAACCAGGTGGTGAACTCCTCTGGATCCAGCTCTCTTTGTAGGTGGTCCTGGAGGCGTTGCCAGAGTGCTTGTTCCATGCTTGATTTGATTTCCACAGGTTGTGGAAAACTTGTTGATCGTCGTCTCGGATGCGAGAGGGGCTGTTTTTCGCTCAACGAGGAAGATCAGGATGTTAGCACAGCCGATCCGAACCGCAAGAAGGCATAGAACGAGCTAGAAGAGGTGACTCAAGCGAGCGGTTTCGGGCGCCATCTCGAGATTCATGGGAACGTCGAAGCTGACCGTCAGGCGATTGCGCAACCAGTGAAGTAGAAGCCCTGGGCCACCCTCGCCAGTGAGAAACTCGAACAGGGACGGAGGCTTGGGATAGAGCACCAGGCGGGTGTCTTCGAGCGCCAGACCGACCGCATCGGCGGCCGACTGCCAGGCGGCGTCGAAGCCGCCGAGCTCATCGACGAGGCCCTTGTCGAGCGCACTACGGCCGCTCCACACGCGACCTTGAGCCACGGCATCGACCGCCTCTCGGTCCATCCCACGACCGCTGGCCACGTGACCGACGAAGGTGTCGTAGACCTCGGTAATCATGCTCAGGAAGCGTTCGCGCTGGAGCGGGTTGAACGCATCGAGGGAGGAGAAAAAGTCGGCGTTGGCGCCCCGTTTGATCGTGTCGTGTGAGATTCCGAGCAGTTCTTGCTGAAAGCGCCCGGTCAGCAGGCGCCCGGCAACGACGCCGATCGACCCGGTCAGGGTCGTGGTCTCGGCCACGATGTGCTGCGCTTTGGCGGCGATGTAGTAGCCACCCGATGCTGCCAGGTTGGACATGGAGACGACCACCGGCTTGACGGCAGCCAGACGTTCGACCTGACGGAGGATGAGATCCGAAGCCTGAGCCGAGCCGCCGGGACTGTCGATACGCAGAATCACCGCCGCGACAGAAGCGTCTTCGATCAACTCTTCGAGTACCTTGCCGAAGTCGTCCGCGCCGATGTACCTCTGACGGGTCCATGGATCGACGCCCCCCGAGCCGCGGACGATGATGCCCTGAGCGAAGGCGAGCGCGATCTTTGTCTTACCGAGAGTCTTGCGGGGAGCTACATAGTCCTCGATGTCCGTCCAGCGCCAATCCTCGTCCAGCAACGCTTGCCAGCTCTCCTCGAACTGGTCGGGATAGGCCAGACGATCGACCAAACCGAGCGCGAGCGCCTCGCTGGCGTTGTAAGGGGCACCATCGATCAGTTGGCCGATGCGTGACACCGGTAGCTCGCGGCTTATTGCCAGATCGCTGACCACTCGTTCGAAGAGGTCGTCCAGAAGTGAGGACAGAGCCTCCCGGGCGCTGCTCGAGTGCTGGTAGTCAGTGTAGGACTCGGCGGCGCTCTTGTAGGTCCCAACGTGCTCGAACTCGGGCTCGATCTTCAGCTTGTCGAGCGTGCCGCGTAGGAAGGTCGAATCGAGGAAGAGCCCGACGAGGTTGAGCTCTCCGGCCGGAGCGAGACTGATCTTCGGGCACGCTGTCGCGACGTAGTAGGCCAGCGTGCCGTTGGTGCCTTCGCCGGCCGTTTCGAGATAGCACTCGACGACCTTGCCGTGGTCGGCGACGGCGCGGATCTGGCGGCGCAGCTCCTCGGCCTGGGCCAGGCCGAAGGTCGCCTGCTGGATATAGACGGCGAGGCCCTTGATCCGGGAATCTGTACGCGCAGCACGCAGCGCTTGGTAGAGATCGACCAGGCTGTTGCGGGCAGAGCGGTCAAAAAACGGCACTCTGGGTCCTGGAGCGTAGTCGACCAAGGGCTCGGCCAGTCTCAGTTTCAGGACAACATCGCCCGCCAACTGAAGGCGCTCGGTACCGCCGAAGTAGATCGTGCCGGCAGCGATCAGCACAGCCAGCCCAATCAGGGCAAGGATGCTCAGGAGCAGCTTCTTCATGTGACGTCAGGCCATCCAACCAACCACCAGCCGTTGGAGGGGAGCCCCCTAGAGCGGTGACAGGTGTTTTGTCGAGAGGGTTGGCATATAAATTGCTTAGGGCTTAGAGCGAGTAAGGATCAATAAACGGGGAGGTTCCTCTACCTGAGTCCACAACAGCGAGATAGCCCAAACACCTGTCTCGTCCCGCCTCAACCCGCAACACCGCCCCTGTTCATCAGGGGCACCCCCCAACACTCCGCACCACCGGAACCTCCCCCCTTGCTTGTCCCTGTCTATCACGAATAGCCTAACAGCCCGGCCAGAGGCCTTCAGGTGGTGTCCCGACGTGCGGTAGTCTGACGAGATGTTGGCCGGCGACCATGGCTCACGGCGGCTAGCACGCGATGCTCTGCTCGCTTGGTATGACGGTGCACGGCGCGACTTGCCCTGGCGCCACCGGCGGGACGCCTATGCCATCTGGGTGTCGGAGGTCATGCTGCAGCAAACCCGCGCCGACACGGTCGTTCGTTATTACGACCGCTTCTTGGAACGCTTTCCCGATGTGGCGACGCTGGCCGCGGCGACGGAGGATGAGGTCCTGGCGGCATGGTCGGGGCTGGGTTACTATCGGCGGGCTCGCAGCCTGCATGCCGCGGCGCGTGCCGTCGCGATCGCAGGGTCGTTGCCGCGCGAAGCCCGGGAGTGGGCGCAGCTGCCAGGGATCGGCGAGTATTCTGCTGCCGCCATCGCCAGCATTGCCGACGGTGAGGTGATAGCGGCTCTCGATGGCAACGTCGAGCGGGTGACCTCGCGCCTGGTGGCGAGTCGAGAGGATGCCCGGCGGGCAGCGACGCGCCGGAAGCTCAGGAAGGTAGCCACGCAGCTGGTGGACCCGCGACGCCCTGGCGACTCGAACCAGGCGCTGATGGAACTAGGCGCCACGATCTGCCGGCCCCGCGCCCCGCGCTGCCGGGACTGCCCTCTGCGCCCATGGTGCACCGGTTTCGCCTCCGGGGCGCCGGAGCGGTTCCCGGCTGCACGTCAGCGCGGCGCGGTCGAAAGGGTGAGGCGCCAGGTGTTCGTGGCCACACTCGAGGACAGGATCCTGCTGTTTCGACGCCCCGCCGAAGCCAGCGTCATGGCGGGTTTCTGGGAGCTCCCGTGGACCGAGAGCCCACGGCGCGAAAACCAGGCGTCGCACCTGAACCGGAAGTACGGCGGTGTCTGGCACGTGGGCAGGAGCACCAGACGCGTGCGGCACACGATTACTCGCCGCCGGTTCAGCGTCTACGTCTACCCGGCGGTGTGGCTCAGCGATGGCGTTGGCGAGCCGGCAGATGGTGGTTGGTACCGACGCTCAGATCTCGCTGACCTGGCGACCTCGTCGCTAGTGCTCAAGGCGTTGGGGGATCCGATTCCGGCAGGGTGCGTTCGGTGATCGGCGCCGACGAAGGCTGCGACAGCACGTGCCAGCCGGCGATCTTCTGGTCGATGGCGCGCAGGCGGCTGGCGCCGAGAGCGCAGAGGATGTTGAGGAGCCGGGTAGAGGCGACGCTGTCGATATTGAGCAACCCCTCGACAACCTCGCGTGCGATCGACAGGAGGACGGCGACGTCGTCGTGGGCCTTGGCCGACGCCGAGCGGGTCTCGTGATCGATGAGGGCCATCTCGCCGAAGTAGTCACCGCGTTCGAGAAACGCCAGCGCCTCTTCACCGGCGCCCGGGATTCGTTTGCTGATCATCACGCGGCCTTCGAGAACGACGTACATCTTGTCGCCCGCGTCACCTTCGCGAAAGATGACCTCGCCGGCGTAGAAGCGCTCCTCGGACGAGAGCGAAGCGAGGAAATGGATCTCCATCGATGAGAGACGCTGCTCGACGAAGACGGCGCGTCGGGATGACAGGTCGAGGCCGTCGTCGCTCCTGCGTGGCATGGCCGGAACGTCGAGCGGCGGCGCCGGCGTTCCCCGATCCGAGAAGAACGTCCCGAGCTGCGCATTGGCCCGGCGCAACTTGCTCGACAGGCTGTGCCAGAACGACCAGAGCAGCGCGAGCTCGAAACCAGCGTCTTTGTCAGCCATCGCCGCCAGACGATCGGCGTCGAAGAGTAGGAGCTCGCAAGCTTCGCGGGCGACCGCGTTACCGCTGCGACCCTGATGGTCGATGTAGTTGGCTTCCCCGAAGAGCTGTCCCGGACTCAGAACGCCGAGCGCGAAGTCACCAATCGCTGAATTGATCCGCAGGTCGATCGCACCGCTCAGGAGGGCGAAGGTCTCACGGGAAGGATCACCCTGGCGAAAGATATAGGCACCCGGAGCGAAGAGGTGGCGCCAAGCGCAGGCCGCGAGCCGACTCAAGAGCTCGTCATTGAAGTGCGAGAACGCGTCGAAGTCCCGCAGCTGCTCGGAGATCTCCATAGGCAGTCGATTTTCTTGGCGTCGAGAGACGCGCCCTATGAAAAAAGTCACTCCGACGCCGCTTGGCTCAGCGCACGAACTGCATACTCTAGCTGCCGATCAGCCATCGTCAGTGCGGGCAGGAGCTGAGTGACCCGGCCCTGCTCGCCACCACCGAGCAGCAAGAGTCCCCGCCGGCGCGCGCTTTCGACGAATGCGTGGGCAGCAGCAGCGGTCTTCCACTCGATGCCCCACAGCGCACCGCGACCACGTACTTCGCGCACGGCGTGGATCCGGCCCGGCCAGTCTCGAAGTGCCGAACCGAAGCGACGCCCGAGCGCTGCGGCTCGTGCTACCAGGCGCTGACGCGAAATGACCTCGAGAGCGGCCAAGGCCGCGGCGCATGCCAACGGGTGAGCGACAAAGGTCGCTGTATGGCGGGCCTCGCCGGGGCTGTCCCAGGCAGCCATGATCGCCGCGCGCCCGACCACCGCGGCGAGCGGCATGCCGCCGGCAAGCGCCTTGCCGCAGCACAACAGATCGGGCTCGATGCCATCGTGCTCGACCGCGAACCAGCGCCCAGTGCGACCGCAGCCGGTGAGGATCTCGTCGACCACGAAGAGAACCTCGTAGCGCCGGCACAGAGCGTGCACCGCCTGTAGCCAACCGGCGGGAGGCACAATCACGCCCTCACGGCCGACGATGGGTTCCACCACCAGAGCGGCGACCGGCTCCGACTCGAAGCTCGTCCTGAGCAAAGCCAAGTCGCAGCCGTAGGGCAGATGCCGTACCTGGCGATGGAGGTGGCGCGTGAAAGGAGAGCGAAAATGCCCCCGTGAAGTCAACGCCAGGGCGCCGAAGGTAAGGCCGTGGTACGAGGGTCGGAAGGCCACGATACGGTGACGACGAGTGGCCAGCAAGGCTGTCTTGACCGCCAACTCGACAGCGTCGGCTCCAGAGACAGCGAAGGCTACGCGCGCTCCCGAAATCGGTACTCGCCGGGCGAGAACGGCTGCCAGTTCGGCTCTTGCGGTATGGCCCTGAGCGTCGCCGAGGCCGTGGATCAGACGACCCGCCTGTCGTCTGATCGCTCTCACCACTGCCGGGTGCCGATGACCGACGGCAGCGACGCCGAAGCCGGAGGTCAAGTCGACGTAGCGATTGCCGTCCACGTCGAGTACGTTGGAACCGAGCGCTTCGGACCAGCATATGGCTCCGCCGTCGACGAAGGGAGGCGCTAGGCCGGCGGTCTCGACTCGCCGAGCTTGTCGCGCCACGCGCCGACCACGGCGGCCGGGAGCCGTGGCGACGAGTCGAGGCAACTGGTCGCCACGCCGCAGCTGCGGGCCGGGCAGGTGATCCGACATAAGGGTTTCTGTCGGGACCCCTAAACGATTTGTCGACCAGCGAGAGATCGAGCCAGGGTAACCTCGTCGGTGTACTCGATGTCGCCGCCGACGGGCATTCCCAACGCAAGCCGAGTGACCTTGATGCCTTTGGGCTTGAGGAGGCGCGCGAGGTAGAGCGCGGTGGCTTCGCCGTCGACGTTGGGATTGGTGGCGATCACCACCTCCTCGACCCGATCGAGCCGAGACATCAGGCTGTCGATCTGGAGTTGAGCCGGACCGATACCCCGCTGTGGCGACAGGGCGCCCATGAGCACGTGGTAGAGGCCGTGGAACTCTCCCGTTCGTTCCAATGGCTCGATGTTGAAGGGTTCTTCGACCACACAGAGTTTGCTGTGATCGCGCTCCGGGTCGGAGCAGTACTTGCAGGGATCACAGTCGGTGATGGAGCCGCAGTTCGAGCAGGGGAAGAGCTTCTCCTTGACCGCGAGAATCGCCTCGGCGAGGGCTCGGGCATCTTGCGCCGAGACCTTGAGCAGGTGGTGGGCTAGGCGGGCAGCCGTCTTGCTTCCGATTCCGGGCAGCCGGGAGAGCTCCCCGACCAGGCGGCGCATCGGTTCCGGGGAGCTCGTCATGATGCTCAGAGGCCGGGCAGGGCGCCACCGAGGGCACCGGCGAGACCACCCATCTTGCTCTGCATCTCCTCGTCGACCTTGCGGGCCGCCTCGTTGACGGCGACGAGGACCAAATCCTCCAGCATCGAGGTGTCGTCGTCGATGGCGTCGGAGTCGATGGTCACCTGGAGCAGTTGTTTGTGGCCGTTCATCTTGACCTGAACCATGCCGCCGCCGACGCTGGCGCCGACCTCCAGTTGAGCCAGATCACGCTCCATCTGCTCCTGCATCTTCTGGGCTTGCTGCATCAGTTTGCGCACGTTCATCGAGGTTGGACTCCCGTTGGGACGAACCTATGAGCTTGCTTCGTCGATCGCCTCGGCGGTACCCCCGAAGACATCCAGCGCCGCCTGCACGGTGGGGTGCTGTAGCAGCGGGTCGGATGAAGGCACGGCTTTGGCGCCGACCGCGCCGGCTTCGGCGGACGCCGCGGGCTCGGAGGACTGCTGAGAGTCGACACTGCCGGTCTGGATACGCCAGCGAGCACCCGGGCCGAAGGCGTTCTCGAGGCAGGTCTCGAAGGCCTCGCGGTTGGTGTCGCGTTGCAGCGCCAGCTCGAGCCACTCGTCCCCAGGGGCGGTGACGACGGTCAGGCAGCCATCGGCGAAGGCGATGTCCCGAACATCTTTGAGATGAGCGGCAATGACCTGACGGCGGCGACTGATGAGCTCCAAGAAGCCGTCTACGCCTAGCAGCTGCGCGGTTTCGCTTGGAAGCACCGGACGCTCGCTCGTGGGTGCGGGCTCGAGAGCCGGCGCCGGCGGTTCGGGGACTGGCGCCGGGCCGGTCTCGGGTTGCGGACCGGAGGCCGGAGCCGCGTCGGTTGCCGGGTCGGCCGGGAGGTCAGCGGCGCTCCTGTCCTGCGCCGAGGGCGGCGGTTGGGGCGCCAGCGTCCCGGAAGCGGTAGCAGTCGGCGGCGCTTCGCCGAGCAGGGTTTCGATCTGGGTCAGGCGGGGCAACTCTGCCCCGCGCAGCCAGGCAATCTCGACGGCGAGCAGACCGGTCTCGCTACGCCGCACGGCCTCTTCACTGGCAAGCAGTTGCTGGAGGAGTCGCAGGAGATTCTCGTAGCCGGCCGCCGAGGCGAGCTCGCTCGCGGCGCGCGCCGCGTCGTCTGGCAGATCGAGCTCCTCGGTCGAGCCGCCGAGAGCCAGGTGAAGCACGTCACGGCAGTAGGAAAGAAACTCGCCGTAGACGTGGCGCGGATCCCAGCCCTCCTCCTCGACCTCTCCCACGATACCCACGACCACCTGGCTCTCGCCGTCGATCACGGCCGCGAGCAGTTTGTGGTGCAGCGCAGCGTTGACGCCGCCCAGAATGCGGCCCGCCTCGTCGTCGGCGATGGTGCCCGAGCCGTAGGTTGCCAGCTGGTCGAGCAGGGCGACAGCATCGCGCACGCTGCCCTCGCTGGCGCGAGCGATCAGGCGCAGAGTGTTTTCGCCGACGCCGATCTCCTCGCTTGCGGCCACCCGCGCGAGGTGGTCGACCATGAGCTGTCGCGGGACGCGGCGGAAGTTGAACTCCTGGCAGCGCGAGAGGATCGTGGCCGGAACGGACTCGAGCTCGGTGGTGGCAAAGATGAAGACGAGATGCGACGGCGGCTCCTCGATGATCTTGAGCAGGGCGTCGAAGGCCTGGCGCGAGAGGCGGTGAACCTCGTCCAGGACCACGATCTTGTAGGGCGCGTGGACCGGCTTGTAGAGCAGGTTCTCGGTCAACTCGCGCACCTGTTCGACCTTGGAATGAGTCGCGGCATCGATCTCGAGGATGTCGAGGCTCGAACCCGCGTCGATCGCGGCGCAAGTTGCGCACTCGTTGCACGGCCCATTCTCAGAACCACGCTCGCAGTTGAGCGCCTTGGCCAGGATGCGGGCGACGCTGGTCTTGCCTACCCCGCGGATGCCGGAAAACAGGTACGCGTGAGCAACGCGTTGCGCGAAGCGGTGACGATGTGCTCCTGACCGACGACCGAGTCGAAATCTTGCGGTCGCCACTTTCGGGCGAGGACTTGGTAGGTCATGGTTTCCAGATAAAAGCAGAGGCCGACGAAGGGTTCAGGCTTGACTGCGCACTCGGCCGATGCGCCTTATCGCTGCTCCCTTCCGGGTCTGACGAGGTTCGATGCTCCGCCGATGCGCAGGACCCGAACCCTTCGTCTGCCCCTGGCAGCAAGATGCTATGCCGCTGCGCGGCGGCATGCAAATGGAGGGGGATAGCCGGCCGCTATGCTGGACCGTTTGCAGCCCTGCATCGGTCCAACGGCAGGCCGGGTGGAGGGGCACGCGGCGCTCTTGGCGCGGTAAGGGTTCAGCGGTCGGCATACCCGCAGACGGACGACAACAATGGCGGAGAGGGTGGGATTCGAACCCACGGACCGCTTGCGCGGTCAACGGTTTTCGAGACCGCCCCGTTCGACCACTCCGGCACCTCTCCGCAGAATCGTCGGGTCGATGGTCCGAACCGGCGAGCGCGGATTGTATATGGAGTGGCGCAGAAGCGGGCGAGAGAGGGTTGGAATCCCTCCCAACCCGCGATCTTGCGGGCAATGAGCAAAAGAGAGGCCGCAGCCTTCGATGGGCCGGGAAGTATGGCGGAGAGGGAGGGATGCGCTTTGCTTCGCAACGCGAAGACGCTGTGTTGTCTGGCTCTTCGCGCAAGCGCTCATCGCCGG
>JAPUJD010000208.1 GCA_027296385.1 Acidobacteriota bacterium
GACTGCGAGTACTACATCTGCGGCCCGCCGTTGATGCTCAGGGCTTGCCGCGAAATGCTGGACGGCCTCGGGGTGGAGCCGGAGAACGTCCTGTTCGATGATTTCGGCTAGGTCGCTAGCCACTCGCCTTCATCCCCTGCTTCTGCTGGGACCGTCGTTGCTGGCCCTCGCCGGGTGCGAGGCGCCTCGACCCCGGCTCGTCGTCTTCGACGGCGAGACGATGGGGACGACCTACACGATCAAGATCGTCGGCACCGGCGCCGACGACGGCGCTCTGAGGCAGACGAGGCAGGCGATCGCCACGGTGCTCCAAGGCGTCGATGACTTGATGACGACCTACCGGCCGTCGGAGGTGACGGCGTTCAACGAGCACCGCAGCCTGGATCCGATGGCGGTCTCCGAATCCACTCGGGCGGTCGTCGAGCTCGCTCTCGATCTCGCGCGCGCGACCCGGGGAGCGCTCGACATCACGGTCGCGCCATTGGTCGACGCCTATGGCTTCGGGGCCACCACGCCTGGCGACCTGTCGGCGATCGAGGCGCTCGCGGCGATCATTGGCTTCCAAAACCTGACCATCAACGCCTCGGGGGCGCTAGTCAAGCGACATCCTGGGCTCAGAATCGACCTGTCGGCTTTGGCCAAGGGGTACGGCGTCGACCGCGTAGCCGAAGCGCTAGAGCGCCAGGGCTACCAGGACTTCATGGTGGAGGTGGGAGGCGAGGTCCGGGCCCGCGGGCACAGCGAATCGGGCCAAACCTGGCGCATCGGTATCGAGCGCCCGGACGCGGCGCGGGGAACGGTGCAACGTATCGTTCCACTCAGCGACCTCTCACTAGCGACGAGCGGGGACTATCGCAACTTCCGCTTGGTCGACGGCCGCCGCCTGAGCCACATCATCGATCCGCGAACGGCACGGCCGATTGAGCACCGTATCGCCTCGGCGACGGTGATCCACCCGAGCTGCGCCACGGCGGACGGGTTGGCCACCGCCATGATGGTGCTGGGCGAAGAGGCACTGGAGCTGGCCGAGCTGAACGGCTGGGCCGTCATGCTGATCATTCGAGACAACGGAGGCTTCGTCGAGCGGCAGTCGACGACCTTCGCCCAGCTGCTAGCATCCGCCTTGGCGACCAGCTCGTAGATCTTTTGACAACTCCCGCCTGGCCGCTTTTCCCATGGCGCTACTCTTTTTGACGTTCGGTTTCTTCGCCCTCGCGATGCTGGTCATGTCGATTGGCGTCATCGTGAGCGGGCGCTGCCTCAGAGGGTCGTGCGGCGGCCCGCCGATACTCGATTCGGCCGGCGCTCCCATAACCTGCGCCACCTGCCCAAATCGCCAACGGTTGATTCGCGAAGCCCAGGTAGCCGCCAACACAGCGAGCCTGCCATGAAGGATCAGTCACTGCCGACGGCCCGTGACTCGATGCGTAAGCCCGCCCTGACACTTCGGCCGTCCGACGAGTTCTTCATAGGCCTCTTCAGCCGGCGCCAGAACTGAATGCGGCGCGTCACTCTCCGTCGGGCCTCCGGGCTGCTGCTCTTGACCGGCACTCTGTGCCTCACTGCCCGGACTGCCGGCGCGGAGGACCGCGAGCAGCCCTTCATGCGCGGCATCATCATCTCCTGCCCCGGGGCGGGCCGGATCTGGGGCACCGAAGAGATGACGACGGCGTTGAACGAGATCACCGCCCTCGGCGCGAGCTGGATCGCCATTCATCCATACGCCTGGGTGCCGCGCGACGGCGTCATCCGTCACCGCCCGGCGGCGGAGACAGGTTATCTCGCCAAGGCCGTTCGCCGAATGCGTGCGGCGGGAGTAGAGATTCTGTGGAAACCCCACCTCGGTTACTGGGGTAGCTTCGAGTGGCGGGGATCGATCGAGTTCGGCCACGACGAGGCCGGATGGCAGCGCTTCTTCGCCACCTACCGCAACTTCATCGTCGATCAGGCCCGCTTCGCCGAGGAGCACGCGATCGAGCTTTTCAGCGTCGGCGTCGAATACGAAAGTACGATGCACCACGAAGCCCAGTGGCGAGAGATCATCGCTGCCGTGCGACAGGTCTACCGCGGGAGAATCCTCTACGCCGCCAACTGGGACGGGCTCGACCGTGTTCGCTTCTGGGACGCAGTCGACATCATCGGCGTGCACGCCTACTTCCCGCTCTCCGAAGATGCGGCGCCGAGCCGCGAGGCCCTGGCCGCGGGTTGGGAAGATCATCTCGATCGGCTGCGCCAGCTTTCGCAGCGCCACGGCAAGCCGATCGTCTTTGCCGAGATCGGCTACACGCGAGTCGGCAGCGCGGCGAGCCGCCCCTGGGAACACGGGTCGCAGGACAGTTCCGAGCACCGCGAGCTACGGCGGGCTCTGATGGAAGTCGCGCTCGAGCGGGTTGAACAAGAGCCTGACATCCTGGGGATGTTCTGGTGGAAGTGGATGCCCGGCCGACACGCGGGCCGGGACTTCTCGCTCAAGGAGGAAGAGGCGCGAGAAGCACTGAGCCGCTACTGGGGCTCCTCCGCACCGCCGGTGAGCCAGGTCGCCGCGGACTGACGGTCGAAAAAGAACCTCGAGCGCCACCGGCGAGGCTCCTCGCCGCGTTCCCAGACTTGAGGCCGGGGCGATCGCTCATCGTAGACGACCTGCTCGGATCAGGTCAGACGTCAGCCGCCCTGCTCGGCCAGCCATCGAGCCAGACTCTCGGTGCGACTCGGATCGAAGCCGTCTGGGCTCTCCAGCCGGGTCTGCAGAGAGGCTCTCATCTGCTCCATCAGGATGCGAGCCCGGCGCGGGTTGGTCTCGGCGAGAGTCGAATAGCCGTGGATCGTGTCGTCGATCATGTCGAGGGCGAGCAGTGAAGCGGTCCATCCTCTGAACAGGTCGTCGTCTTGCGGCGCGATTCGCAAACCGTCGGCGTAGATCTTGAGCGCATCCTTGAAGTACTCCTGGCTCAGCATCACCGCGCCGAGACCCCGGTAGGCCTCGCTCAGGTTCGGCGAGAGCTGGATAGCGGTGTAGAACTCGCGAGTCGCCTGGTCGTAGGCCTGCTGAAGCCTGGCCTGGGCCGCCGGCCGCTTGCTCTCGTTCATCCGTGGGAGCCTGCGCGTCAGCTTCCCGGCTCGTCTGAGCTCGCGGTTGCCGGAAAGCAGATGCATCCGTGCCAGTTCCGCCGGGCTGCTTGGCTCGGACTCGATCCTCTCGAAAGGTCGCGGGTTGCCGCTCGGGCTGGGGGCCCTGGCGACTTGGCCCCGGACGATCGGCAACGCGAGCACGCCGAGGACCAGTACCGCCAACATCGCTCCAGCTGTGTTCCTGAAAGAGTCCTTCACTGGCCTTCGAGTGAGGTTCGCCTCGACCTCCGAGAGAGACTGCAAGTATAAGGCCCCTTCCAGAGATCCCGGCTCAAACCCGTCCCGAGCGCAATGCTTTCCAAGAAAGAGTGCGCCGAGTGATGGCGAGCAGCCATACCATAGGTCACCACCGATGAGGTGACTACGGCATCGCGGCGATGGCTGCAAGCTCGGGCTCAGTACCCGTCGCGCGGATCCGGTGCGTCGGCCCCGACTCGAATCGAGCCTTGCATCGCGTCTGACGCCTGGTGCGTCACACAAAAGTACTCGAAAGTCTGCCCATTCTCCGAAGCAGGAAAAGTACGCTCGAAGAAGTTGCCCGGGGCGTTGAAAACGAAACCGCTGTCCCACGTGCCGTCCATCTCAGTCGTCGTGTGGGTCGTGTCCATACCATCCAGCTCCCACCGCACCGTGGTGCCGGGCCCGATGACTGGCGACTGCGGACTGAACGCGTTGTCGATGATCGAGATGATGAACTTATTGGGCGGAGCCGTCGGCGAGTCGCCGCCGCCACCGCTGCTGCAGTGGATGTTGGTGAGGGCTAGGGCGAGCGTGAGCGCGCTCCAAAGCAATCTGTATCGCAGCATCTGATGCCTCCTTTGGGACGAGGTGTCGCCGCCAAGTTAGTGCCCTCTGAGTGCCGGAGAGTTCATTGGTGAACTTCGCGACCCACAGGTCTCCTGCCACGGACAGCTAGTGAGGTCGACTCGAGGAACAATGGCCCTCTAGATCAGGCCCTGCCGCCGGGCACGGCGCAGGATCTCGGCGCCCAGACGGCTGTAGGCCAAGGCTCCGGGCGCCCAGCTCTCGAAGTCGAAGATCGAGCTCCCGTACTCAGGTGCCTGGGCCAGGCGGACGTTGATCGGAATCTCGGTCCCAAAGACCCGCCCGCCGTGCCGCTTGCGTACCTGCCGGCAGACGTCCTCGGTCACCTTCGTGCGGTGGTCGATCATCGTCAGCAGGATGCCCAGCAACCGCGCCTCTGAGCGCAGCTCGCCGTCGAGACGCTCCAGGCCGCCGAAGAATCGCTCCAGGGCCTCGAGCGCCAAGTACTGCGGCGTCACCGGCACGACGAAGCACCGCGCGGCGCCGAGACCGATCAGGGAGAGCAGACCGAGACCGGGGGGACAGTCGATGATGATGAAGTCGTAGTGCTTCCTTACCGGTACCAGGGCCCGCCGCAACAGGGCGGTGGGATCCTTGCGGCGCGCCAGAGCGATCTGGGCGCTCGACAGGGCGATGCCGCCCGCCGCGACGTCCAGGCCGCGTATCGGGGTCTCCCACAGCGCCTCGGCCAGGGGCCGAGCGTCGACCAGCACTTCAGTCAACGAGTCACCCGCGGGCTCGCTCGGCACCCCGAGTGAGTAGGCCGCCGACCCTTGTGGATCGAGATCGACCAACAGGACGTCGAGCTCGCGCGCCAGGACGGCCGCCAGGTTGACGGCACTGGTGGTCTTGCCAACGCCGCCCTTTACGTTGGTGAATGCCAGGATCATTTCTTGCCTTCTACCCGGAGCGAAAGTATAGCGAGCGACCCCGGGTCGAGGCGGGGGCCTGCCCCCGATCGAGTGCGCAAGGTGTTCTCCACCTTCGCCGCCTCTTCCCAGGGACACAGCGCTGGCAGCTCCGCCGGCGGCTGCGGCAGCGGGTTCACCTGAGCCTCTCCCAACTAGGCTGCCGGTCGGCCGTCGCAACCTTCCGCTTTGAACGAGCGTAGTCACCCTCGAGACGAGGGCGCACTCGCCCGTCGAGAATCGGGAGGAATCCACATGACCCACAACTCGAACCTTCGATCAGTGTTGGGAGCC
>JAPUJD010000209.1 GCA_027296385.1 Acidobacteriota bacterium
CGGCGGGGCGACTGTCATCGACGTGCTCACTGGCCGGCTGTGTCGGGGCGGCATCGACTCGACGACAGTGGTGGTCGCGGCCGGCGACGATCATCTGCTCGCGCACTGCGCCGCGGCCGGCGTCCAAGTGATCGTCAACCATCATCCGGAAAGCGGCATGCTGCCCTCGATTCAACTCGGCCATCGAGCCCTCGGCGGCGCTCTTGCCGATGACGACATCGTGCTCGTTTGCCCGGTCGACTACCCGGCGGTGCGCCCGGAGACGGTCCGCCGGATCCTCACTGCCCTGAGTGAGCTCGAGGCTGAGGCCGTAGTGCCGAGCACTGGTGGCCGACGGGGCCATCCGCTGGCCCTTTCGGCACCGACGAGCTCTGCCATACACGAACTGGACGCGGCGATCGGGCTACGCCAGCTTCTGCGTCGCGTCGCCGCTCTCGAGATCGAGGTCGACGACCCCGCCATTCATCGCGACCTCGACACCTGGTCGGACTATGCCGATCTCGTAGCGCAACTCGCACGCGAAGAGCAGTGAGAGGATCCTCTTGCCGCCCTCGGCGACTTGGGCAACGAACTTGCCGGACGGGACACTAGATCCCGACAGCCCGACGCTCGAGCTCGGCCGCCACGTAACCGCCGACCAGGATCGCCAGCGCTGTGAGGTAGAACCAGATCAGCAACAGCATGCCACCCCAGACGAACCCGTAGATGGTGTACTCGGACAGGAGCTGCACCCAGAGGCGGAACGAAAACGAGATCGCCGCCCACAGCGAGGTCCCCACCAACGCTCCGACCAGGATCCTACGCTTCGATCGACTCTGATCGTGATTGGGCAGAAAGTAGTAGATGAGCCAGATCATGCCCAACGCGACGATGTATATCAGAGGCCAGCGTAACCAGCTGGCGAGACCCTCGATCCCCAGTAGGCGCCCGATCTCGGGACCGGCCAGCAGGGTGATGGCGCTACCGAGCATGGCCGCAAGCGCCGCCATCAGGAGAACGACCGACAGCACCCGCTTCTTCCACCATCGGCGCCGCCGCTTCACGCAGTAGGCCATGTTGAGACCGTCGAAGAGAGCCGCGAAGACATTGGAGGCGAGATAGAACATCAGGACGACGCTCAATGACAGGACGCCTGGCCGCCGCGACCGCGTGACCTCGGCGACGAAGTCCTCGACCACCTGGAACGCCTCGCCGGGCAGCGCCGTGGCGATCTGGCTCATGATCCAGCGGAAGGCACCCTCGCCGCCCACGAGTCCAGTGACGGCAAAGAGTGTGAGCAGGAAAGGAAAGAGTGACAAGAAGGCGTAGTAGGCGACTCGTGCGGCTTCGCCGGTCACTCTGTCGCGCCGGGCGGCAATGACGATCTCGCGGCCGACCAGGCCGAACCACTGCACCGCAGATCGCGCCAGCTCCATCAGATCTCCCTGCGCAACCAACGGGCTCGCTGCATTCGCCGTTCGATCCGCCGTACGGCACCAAGGAAGGCCGCATCGCTGCCTTCGGGGCTCCAACGGCTGGGCCGCGGCAGGACCGCCGCAAGCCGCGCGGCCTCGTTGGTGGAGAGCCTCGAAGCCGGCTTGCCGAAGAAGCGGCGGCTCGCCGCTTCACAGCCGAAGGTGCCGTCACCGAAGTCCACGACGTTGAGATAGATCTCCAGGATTCTCTTCTTCTCGAGACGACGCTCGAGCGCTCGAGTCAGCAGAACCTCACGCAGCTTACGTCGTGGAGTGCGCGAAGGCGACAGCCAGAGATTCTTCGCCAGTTGCTGGCTGATCGTCGACGCGCCTCGGGGGAGCTTGCCCTCCCTGATGGCCTCGCTCAGAGCCTGCCGGATTTCGCCCAGCGCAAAGCCATCGTGGCCGAAGAAGTCGATGTCCTCGGCTACGAGGACAGCACGTTTGAGCGTGTCCGCTATGTCGCCATAGGCGATCCACGTCAACGCCACCGGACGGCCGTGCCGGGCCCGATAGCGCTCCATGAAGGCGGTCCGATCGACGTTGCTCTCAGCCAGAGCCGCGACGTCAGGCCAGAGCATGACCTCCACGAGCAACCAGCCTCCCGCCGCGATCAACAGGAGCATCAACACCGCTCGAAGCCGGTGCGCAATCGAGGGCAGGAGGCTGGGCATCATCGTCTCGGGGTAGGATAGCGTCCATTCGAGAGAAGCAAAACCCATGAAGATCCGAGCGTTTCACGGTTTACGATTCGACGGAGCCGCTGACCGCGCCGGTGCCCGCGCGGCGCCATCCTACGAGCAGATCAACGATCGCCTGCGCGAAGCGCTTCACGCGGCGCCCAAAGTGGTCTCCGGCCTGGTCTGGGCAGCGCACAAGGATCCCGTCGAGTAGGCCCCGATGCCGACTTTTCGCGGCACCGGAGGTACGCCGGTGGTCCAGTTCGATCCCGTCCTCGAAATCTCACCATTCGCGCTCTTCCGCCGACTCCAGGCCGGGTCTGCGCCACGGCTCCTCGATATCAGACCTGCGCTCGCCGAGTCGACCGCGACGTTGTCGTTGGCCGGCGCCGAACGCCCGCCGAAACCCGATTGGAGACCGGCAGAGCCGGACGAAGAGATCGTTCTCTTCGATGACCACGGCAACCGCGCGGTCGAGCTTGCTCGACAGCTGCAAGAGGCCGGCTTCACCAGAGTCAAGGCCCTCTTCGGCGGCCTGGATCTCTACGAGTTCTCACTCGATCCGGAGATTGTCGGCCGCGAGACCTTCCTCGTCAGGCTCTAGCCAAAGATTCTACGGCTCAGGCGGTGTGTGGGTCGACGGTCGAAACCGCGCCGTCCTCGCCCACCTTCCATAGCTCGCCGGAGTACAACAGATCCTGGAGCCGGCCCGGCCCGCGGGCTTCGACCTCGTCCTCGATCTGCTCGACGACCTGCTGATGGTAGGCCGGAGCCTCGACAGCCCTCAGGACGCCGATCGGCGTCGGCATCTCTGGCGGCGCCATCTGGGCCATCATGAAGGCCAGCGTCGGATTGGCCGCCGCCTCGTCCCAGGTCAGACAGTCCTCGGCCGACAGGCCGTCGCCGAACCGGACCACCTCGAGCTCGGTACCGACCAGCCGAATCCCCCGGTCCTTCTCCTTGCCGAACACCAGCGGCTCGCCGTGCTCCAGGTAGAGGGTCTGGTCGTCGCGCAGGTCCTTGGCGGTCATATAGCTGAAGGCGTGGTCGTTGAAGATGTTGCAGTTCTGGTAGATCTCGATGAAGGCCGTGCCCTCGTGCTCGGCTGCGCGGTGTAGCGTTTCCCGCAGGTGCTTCAGATAGATGTCGACGCTGCGCGCGACGAAGGTGGCGCCGGAGCCGAGTGCCAGGGCAAGCGGGTTGAACGGGTTGTCGAGCGAACCGTAGGGCGACGACTTGGTTCGCTTCCCTATCTCGCTCGTCGGCGAGTACTGCCCCTTGGTCAGGCCGTAGATTCGGTTGTTGAAGAGCAGGATCTTGACGCCGACGTTGCGACGCAGAATCTGGATCAGGTGGTTGCCGCCGATCGACATGGCATCGCCGTCGCCCGTGGCAATCCAGACCTGCAGGTCGGGACGCGCGAGCTTGAGGCCGGTCGCGAGGCCCGGGGCGCGCCCGTGGATCGAATGAAAGCCGTAGGTGTCCACATAGTAGGGAATCCGGCTCGAGCAGCCGATCCCCGAAATGACGACGAACTTCTCCTTCGGCAAGCCGAGCTGTGGCAGCACCGTCTGCAGGGCGGAGAGAATTGCGTAGTCGCCGCAGCCAGGGCACCAGCGAACCTCCTGGTCCGATTGGAAGTCCTTCTTGGTCAGAGTCGGCGTCTCAGTGGACATCAATGCCTCCCTCGAGTTCCTTGATCTTGTTCAGGATGTCTGAGCGGAAGAAGGGCTTGCCCTGGACCTTGGAGAACGAGATGACGTCGACCAGGTACTTGGCCCGCAGGATAAAGGCCAACTGACCCAGGTTCATCTCGGGCACCAGGACCTTGTCGAAGGCGCCCAGGACATCGCCGAGGTTCTTGGGGAACGGGTTCAGATGCCGCAGATGAGCTCGACTGACCCGGAGACCCTCCTGCCGCGCCACGTTGACCGCCCCCGTGATCGCACCGAGGGTACTGCCCCAGCCGAGCACCAACAGGTCTCCCCGCGCATCTCCATCGACCTCGACGTCGGGGATGCTGTCAGCGACGCGAGCGACCTTCTCGGCCCGCAGATGGATCATCTTCTCGTGGTTCTCTGCTTCGTAGGAGACGTCGCCGGTCAGATGGTCCTTCTCGAGACCACCGACACGGTGCTCGAGCCCTGGCGTGCCAGGGACTACCCAGGGCCGCGCCAGCGTCTTCTCGTCCCGCTGATACGGCATGAAGTCCTCGCCGTCGGTGTGGAAGTCGAGGCGCAGGTCGGGCAGGTCTTCGATCTCCGGCAGGCGCCACGGCTCGGAGCCGTTGGCGATGTAGCCATCCGAGAGGAGGATCACCGGCACCATGTAGCGGATCGCGATCCGGCACGCCTCCATGGCTGCGTCGAAGGCGTCGGCCGGCGATGACGCCGAGACGATCGGGATCGGGCACTCACCGTTGCGGCCGAACATGGCCTGCAAGAGGTCGGCCTGCTCGGTCTTGGTCGGCAGTCCGGTCGACGGTCCGCCGCGCTGGACGTTGACCACCACCAGCGGCAGCTCCACCATCACCGCCAGCCCCAGAGCCTCGGCCTTGAGGGCCAGTCCCGGCCCGCTGGTGGCGGTGACGGCCAGGGCGCCGCCATAGGAGGCGCCGATGGCCGAACAGATGGCGGCAATCTCGTCCTCCGCCTGGAAGGTGGTGACGCCGAAGTGCTTGAAGCGTGAAAGCTCGTGCAGGATATCGCTCGCCGGCGTGATGGGGTACGAGCCCAGAAAGAGAGGCAGGCCGCTGCGCCGGCTGGCTGCAACGAGCCCGATAGACAGCGCTGCGTTACCCATCACGTTGCGGTAGGTGCCGGCCGGCAAGTGCGCCGCCTCGACCTCGTAGCGGGTCTGGAAGGCTTGGGTGATGTCACAGTAATTGTAGCCCGCCTTCATCACCCTGATGTTGGCCCGTGCCACGTCGGGCTTCTTGGCGAACTTGGTCTCCAACCATCGAACCGTGGTGTCGAGCGGCCGGCTGTAGAGCCAATAGACCATGCCGAGGGCAAAGAAGTTCTTGCAACGATCTCGACTCCTGGAGTCGAGCGGGCTGTCCTCGAGGGTGCGCCGCGTCATCGTGCTCAGGCCCACTTGATAGACCCGGTAGCCGTCCAGGCTATGGTCCTCGAGCGGGTTGACCTCGTAGCCCGCCTTCTTCAGGTTGCGAGCCTTGAACTCGTCGGTGTTGACGATCAGGATGCCGTTGGCTTTCAGATCCTCCAACGATTTCTTGAGCGCCGCCGGGTTCATTGCCACCAGGACGTCCGGCGCGTCTCCGGGCGTGTGGATGTCGTAGTTGGCGATGCGCACCTGGAAGGCGGAAACCCCGGGCAGGGTGCCCGCTGGCGCCCTGATCTCCGCCGGGAAGTCCGGCAGCGTGGCCAGATCGTTGCCCAGCAGGGCCGACGTGTTGGTCAGCTGGCCGCCGGTGAGCTGCATGCCGTCGCCGGAGTCGCCGGCGAAGCGAATGACGACTTCCGCCACACGCTCCGTGACGACGGACTTCTTCCGTGTCTCGGTTGACTCGCTAGCCTCTATGCTCAATGGTCTCCCCTTCGGGGATCTGTGGGTGGGCGAAAAAACCCGACCGTTGCGGCCAGGCGGGCTCCCCGAATCGTTGAGTCGATGACAAGGCGCTCCATCACGTGCCGGAACCGGGCGGCTCTCGACGCGCAGATGCTAGCAGACACCCACAGCCGGCGGAAGTAGCGCAGGAACGCGGGCGACACCAACGGCCGGGCCTGCGGACACCTGAAAGTCCGCCGGATCTGGGTACTGCGGCGCTGACCGACACGAGGGTCGCGCATCGGGTTCGAGCCAGCCCACGGCCGGGCCCGGAGAGGGTCGGTTAGGCGTAGTATGGCGCGAGCAACCGCGCGGCAGGGGAACGGAACTCTCGACCCGGAAACCGCGTATTCTATGAGTGTGGGCGCTGGTAGCGCCTCGCCCCCGACGGATGCGTTTGCCAACCCCTGCTCGTCTCTTCTGGATCGCCACCGCGGCGATCGCGAGTCTATCGCTCGTCGCGCATGGCCTGGTGGACTCGCCCTGGCTCCGTATCGCGCTCGAAGTCCTGCTCGCCAGCGTTGTCACGCTGGCGAGCGTCGTTCTCATCGCCCGCGGTCTGCGCTGGTTTCTGTGGCGAGTCGGACGCCGCCTCGCATTCTCTTACTTCCTGATCGGAGTGCTCCCGATCCCGATGGTGATGGTCCTCGGCGGGATTGGCCTCTACCTGCTGTCGGGTTACTTCCTCGGCCATGAGTACCGCGCGGCACTCGACGGTCTGCACCACGACCTGCAGAGCTCGGCCGACAACGCGCTGGCCCACTTTGCCGAGCGGGGAACAACCAGCCCAATCACCACCGGCCACATCGCGCTTGCCTTCTACGCCAGCGGCCGTCGTGTGGCCGGGGATGCTGACGCCCCGCGGCTCTGGCCTGACTGGGTCGCCCAGCACCCTACCGAGCCGGATTCCAGCGCCGCGACGCCGTTCTGGACGCTACCTGACAGCTCGCTCACCGTAGTCGCCACCGCAAGCAGCCAAACTCGTGGGGTGCTGGCCTTCTATCGCGGTTCTCTCGCCGCCGAACTCTCCCGCCGTAGTGCCGTCTGGGTAACCCTCACCGATCCCTCCGATCGGGATTCGACGTCGCCGATCAGACTCCAACTCCTGTCGGGTGAGTACGCTCTCGCCAACATTAGCACCGGCACCGACGTGGCCGCCCGCAACGCCTTCTTCGGGATCGAGAACGAGGATCCGCCATGGAGTGCTCGCCCCCTTCTCTGGTGGGGTGAAGTGGCGGGCCCCTTGCACTCGCTCGAGGACGGCTCTGAGGTCTCCGCCTGGTCGAGCACTTCGCTCAACAGCAACCTGCGCAGTCTTCAACGCCAGTTCTTCTCCTCTTCGGCCGAGCTCAATGCCGCGGTCTGGGCCAGCCTGATCGCCGTGACCGGGCTCCTGTCCTCGCTCTACTTCGTAGCCGTGGTCATGGCGTTGTTCATGACCTACACCCTGAGTCGGGCGGTGAACCACCTCAGCCGAGCGACGGACGCGGTTCTCCTGGGCGAGTTCTCCCGCCGCATTCCGGTCCACAGGCACGACCAGATCGGCGAGCTCCAGCACTCGTTCAACGACATGACCGGGAACCTCGAGTCCCTGATCGAAACCGCGGCCCAGAAAGAGTCGCTGGAGAAAGAGCTCGAGATCGCGCGCGACCTGCAAGAGAGCCTGCTGCCGGTGGAAGTGCCGGCAACCGAACGTGTCGAGTTCTCGACCCTGTTCGAGCCCAGCGCGGCCATCGGGGGCGACTACTTCGACATTCTCCGCATCGACGAGGACCGCCTGGCGGTCGTCGTCGCCGACGTTTCAGGCCATGGCCTGCCGACCGGCCTGCGCATGGCGATGCTCAAGGCCGCTCTCGTCATCCTCGTCGAGGAGAAGAAGCCGGCGAGCGAGATTCTGCACCGCCTCAACCGCATGGTACGAGCCGAGAAGCGCAGGCGCTTCTTCGTGACCGCCACCATCGCCGTCATCGACTTTCGTCGCGATACCCTCGAGATCACCAACGCCGGCCACCCGCCAACCTATCTGGTGCGTGGCGGCGAGGTGGAGGAGATTCTGCTGGCCGGCAGTCCACTCGGAGTGCTCGACGAGAACTACCAACAGCGGGTGCTCGAGCTAAAGGCCGGGGATGTCGCCGTCTGGCTCTCCGACGGACTGATCGAGGCCAACAACGGAGCTGACGAGCCCTTCGGCTACGAGGCCACCGCCCAAGCTCTGCGGGGCCCGGCGAGATCGGCCCAGGAGGTTCGGGACCGGCTGCTGGCCGCCATCGAGCTTCACTCCGGAGGGGAGCCCGCCGAGGACGACCGCACCCTGGTCGCGATGCACTATTTCCCCGGCGCCGCGGCAGACGCCAACGTCAAACCGAGGAACGAGTAGATCCGCCGAATGTAGTCATGGGTCTCGCGGAAGGGCGGCACTCCCCTGTATCGAGTCACAGCACCCTCACCGGCGTTGTAGGCCGCCAAGATCAGGGGCAGATCGTCGGCGTAGCGCTCGATGAGTCGCTCCAGATAGGTCACTCCGACCTCGATGTTCACCTCGGGGTCGAACAGCTCGTTCGGCTGGGCGCCGAAGCGCTTGCCGGTCGCCGGCATGAGCTGCATCAG
>JAPUJD010000021.1 GCA_027296385.1 Acidobacteriota bacterium
CGCAGGAGGAGATCGTCGGCGCCGGCAACGAGGGGCTGACATTTATCTGGATGCCGCAGCTCTTCGCCCAGATGCCCGGCGGGAGGATCTTCATGATCCTGTTCTTTCTGGCCCTGACCTTCGCCGCCATCACCAGCCTGATCGCGATGATCGAGCTCGCGGCGCGCAATCTGATGGATGGCGGATTGCCGCGGCGCAAGGCCGTGATCTGGGTCGGCGCCGCGGTGGCGGTCTTCGGCATTCCGTCGGCACTCTCGATCGAGATATTCAAGAACCAGGACTGGGTCTGGGGCGTCGGTCTCATGCTCTCCGGACTCTTCTTCGCCCTCGCCGCGCGCAAGTTCGGGCTCGAGAAGCTCCGTACCGAAGATCTCAACGGTGAAGGCAGCGATCTCCACGTCGGCCGCGTGTGGAGCTTCGTGGTCGGGGTCGTGGTGCCCATCGAGGCGATCGTGCTGATGGTCTGGTGGCTATGGTCGGCGGCGCGGGACAACCCCGACTGGCTCGACGTGTTCAGCTCCTACAGCGTCGGAACAGTCATCGTTCAGTGGGCGATCGGTCTCACGGCGTTGATTCTCTACAACCGCTGGCGCATGCGGCGCAAGGAGGAGTCATGAGTGGAAGTGCGGTGGTGATGATGATCTTGGTCTGCGGCTTCGTCTGGGGGGGCTTCGTGTACTTGCTCGTCCGTGCGGTGCGTAGCGAGGCCGACAAGTCCTAGACAGAAACGGCCCGGCGTTGCGGATCTACCTCACCGGGTTCATGGGCGCCGGCAAGACCACGGTCGGCGAAGCTTTGGCCGCCAGACTGGCATGGCCGTTCGTCGATCTCGACACCAGCATCGAGGAGAGCGCTGGTCTCGCCCTCAGGGAGATCTTCGACACTCTGGGCGAGGTACGCTTTCGCCAGCTCGAAAGCGAGGGCCTACGCCGCACGGGGGCGCTAGCGGCCTGCGTCGTCGCCACCGGCGGCGGCACCCCGGTCGATCGGGAGAATCGCGCCTGGATGCAGGCGCACGGGCGAGTGGTCTGGCTGGATGTTGCGTTCGAGGAAGTTGCGACACGGCTCCGGGACGATCGCCGGCGGCCTCTCTACTCGGACCGCGAAGCCGCAGCCCTGCTCTTCGAGCAGCGACGTCCGGCCTACTCGGAGAACGACCTTGCCGTGCACGTGGAAGGGCGGTCCGCCGCCGGTCTCGCCGTCGCGATCGCCGATGCTCTCGGGCTGCGATAGGCTGGCCCCGTGGCGACGAGCACGGTCGAGGATTACCTGAAGACGATTCTGTTGGCCGAAGGCCGACTGGGTGGTCTCGTCGGCATGGGGCGGATCGCCGATGATCTGAAGGTCGCTCCCGGCACCGTGACAGCCATGGTCAAGACCCTGGCCCAGAGCGGGCTGGTCGACTACGCGCCTTACAGCGGAGTACAGCTCACCGAAGCGGGCCGCCGGCTGGCGCTGCACGTGCTGCGGCGTCACCGTCTGATCGAGCTGCTCTTGGTTCGGGTCCTCGGCATGAGCTGGAGCGACGTCCACCAGGAGGCCGAGGAGCTCGAGCATGCGGTGTCGGATCTTCTCATCGAGCGTATCGACGAGAAACTCGGGTTTCCCTCGGTGGATCCGCACGGCGATCCGATTCCCGACGCGCAGGGCGTCGTGACTGAGCCCGAGTTGACGAGCCTGCCCGTTTGCCGTATCGGCGAGCGCCTCGAGGTGCGGCGGGTGGGTGACCAAGGGGTCGAGTTTCTTCGTCTCCTCGAGCGACTGGGGCTGATCCCGGGATCACCGATCACCCTCATCTCGCGCGACGACGAGGCAGACACGGTGCTGCTCGAGAACGCGACCGGCGAGCGCGTGCAGCTGGGAATCCGCGCCGCGGCCAAGATCTTCGTCGGCCCAGCTCTGATCGGGCAGGCGTCGAGCTGAAAGAAGATCGCGCCCTGGCTGCGTGGACGGGCAGCTTGTTGCCGTAGAGCGCGGTGCGGCGTAGCATCAGTTCAGATGCGACGGAGCCTTCCAGCATTGGCTTTGCTCCTGGCTTGTACCGGCTCACAGCCGCCAGCCGGGGTCGAAGTGGCGGTCGCCGCGGACGTGCCCCACCTCGAGGAGCGCGCGTTGCTCCTGCTGCTGGTGGACCAGCAGCTCTACGATCCTTTCACCGCCAATCGCGTCCGTGAGCTCGGTCCCGAGATGCGAGTCGAGCTGGCTCGCTCCTTGGCGCGGACCGGCGACTTTGGCGCCCGTCCGTCGTTGGAAGCCCTAGCACTGGACGAAGACCTCGAAGTGAGGCGCGAAGCCGTCTTCGGCCTTGGCGTCCTGGGGGACGCTGAGGCCATACCACTGCTGGTGCGGCTCGCGATGGACGTGGATCGGGAGACTGGCCGCCTCGCGGTCGAGGCACTGGCCAAGCTGGAGGCCCCGATCGGGCGTGTGACGCAAGGCGTGCGCAGCCTGCCACCCGAGGAACTCTGGGGCAGACTCGCTCCCGCCCTCTTCCGGTTCCCGCCTGAGGCCGCTCTGCCGACAGTCAAGCGTGCCCTGATCGAGGGCGGTACCGCGGTCTACTCCCTCGCCATGTACGCGCTGGCGCGCAATCCTCAGCCATCCTCCCTGCCGATTCTGCGGGAGTTGCTGGCGGATCCGGACCCCTGGTTGCGCTCGCTGGCGGCGCGGGCCGTGGGCCAGGTCGGGGACCGCAGCGATCTCTCTCGTTTGTGGCCGCTGCTGGGGGACTCCGAGCTCGGACCGGTCATCCAGGCTCTGCGCAGCGCACGGCGACTCGTGGCCGGAGGAGTGACCGCGCCGCCGGCCGAGTGGGGGCCGCGGCTGCGCGAGCTGATGCTAGATCCGCGAAGGCACGTGCGCCTGAGCGCGATTGAGACCAGCGGAGCCTGGCTAAAAGACGAGGAGCTGGGGCAGGCACTCCTCGAACGCTACGAAACTGCCACGGGGCGCGAACGAGAGCTCGTACTTCTTGCACTCGCAGCGGCGCGTCATCCGCGGGCGGCGGAGCTCGTCGGCCAGGCCGGCAACGCCCCGGAGACGGCTCTGCGGCAGAGATCGGCCGCTGCGGCCGGCCTGCTCGCCGAGCTGCCGATCCTTCGTCGGTTGGCGGTCGACGCGGAACCGGCGGTCCGCGCCGCTGCGGCGACCGAGCTCCTACGGCTGGAAGGTGAGCACGATCCCAGCCTGGCGGCTCGAGCCCTCGGCGATCCGGATCCCGTGGTGCGTGCGAGCGCGTTCGACTGGGCGCGCGAGCACCCGGTGATACCGGTGGCAGACCTGCTGGCGGCCTTGGGCAGCATGGGCGAAACCGATGTCGTCGAGGCCCAGATGGCCGCCCTGAAGGCGGTGCAGGCGCGGGCCGAGGCGGTACCGGAAGACAAGGAAGTGGTGGTGGCGGCGCTCGAGCTGTTGGCGCGGGAGGGCTCCTTCGTGTTACGCGATCGGGCGGGCCAGGCGTTGGTCGCGCTGGGCGAAGCGCGACCTGGCGTCGGTCCCATGGCCTCGCAGCGGAAGGTGGCAGCTTACCGCCGCGTCGTAAGGAGGGCCTGGCCGCCGCGGACGGTCCGCTTGACGACCAACCGAGGTGAGATCGATCTGGCCCTCGAATGTCGCCAAGCGCCGTTGACCTGCGTCAACTTCCTGCAATTGGTGCAGCATGGCTTCTACGACGGACTGACCCTTCATCGGGTCCTGGCGGATTTCGTCATCCAGGGAGGCGATCCGCGAGGCGACGGCTACGGCGGTCCGGGCTACATGATCCGCGACGAGATCAACCGTCTGCGTTACGAGCGGGGGCGAGTAGGCATGGCGCTGGCGGGCCCTCATACCGGCGGCAGCCAGTTCTTCATCACCCTCTCGCCGCAACCCCATCTCGACGGCAAGTACACTATCTTTGGGCGGGTCATCGCCGGGGACGAGATCCTCGACGAGGTCACGCAAGGGGACGTAATCCTCTCGGCGTGGGAGCTCCCGGCCGTGCAATAGAAGTTGCTAGACTCGCTGGCATCGATGAAAGGGAGCTGGAGCAAGAGCCTGGGTTGGACCCTCCAGTTCCTGGCGCTGGTGATCGTGGGCACCGCTCTTCTGGTCGGCCTCGTCTACGACGCCCTGAGAACCGAGGTCGCGATGCTGGCCGTTGGCGGCGGCCTCTTTCTTCTCGGCCGGCAGCTCCTGGGTTCCGAGTAGTCCGGCGGTCCGATCCGGCGGCCACGGCAACTCCGCAACCTTCCCGCGAACAGGCCGTAGAAGAGATGCCAAGCGAGAACCCCACCCCGACCGATGCCGAGTTGGTGGCCGGTACTCTCAGCGGCCGAGAGGACTACTTCGGTGATCTCGTCAATCGATACAAAGGACCGCTGGTCAACTACCTCTTTCGGATGGTGCGCCAGCCCGACGAGGCGCACGATCTTGCCCAAGAAGTCTTCATCAAGATCTACCGAGCGCTCGATCGCTATGACCCGCAATACAAGTTCTCGACCTGGCTCTTTCGCATCGCGCAGAACGCCGCGATCGACCGCATCCGCAAGCGTCGTATCCAGGTGGTCTCGATGGATCGACCGAATGATGATGGCGGAGATGGAGTCTGGGAATTCCCCAGCGATGAGCCTGATCCTTACCGGGACTCGAGAAACCGGGAGCGTGGCGACGCCATCCAGCAGGCGATCGACGCTCTGCCGTGGGAGTATCGGGAGCTCATCGTGATGCGTCATTACGGAGAGCTGTCCTACGAGGAGATCGCCCGGGCCAAAGACATGCCCCTGGGCACGGTGAAGAACAAACTATTTCGCGGACGCCAGATGCTGAAGAAATCTCTGGCACAATACCTAACGGACTGATCGGCGAAGCGATGGACTGGAACGACCCGAGTACGATTGACGAGTGGCTCTACCTCGAACCTGACGGCGAGCTGACGAGCGCCGAGCTCAGACAGCTCGACGCCGCTGCGGCCGCCTCGCCGGAGACGGCGCACACGCGACAGGAGCTTGCTCGCCTGAGCGAGATCCTCGAGGCTTCGAAGATCGAGGTCCGACCCTCCTTCGAGGCCGAGGTTCTGGCGAGCCTGCCGCCGGCGCCGTGGAGCGCGCGACATCCGCGCAGCTGGTGGGGTGCCGCCGCCGTGTTGGCGGTCTTCGGCGGCGCCGCCGCCTTGCTGGCCGGGATGAGCGCCGCTCAGTTGCAACCGGTCTCGCCATTCCTGGCGGCGATGGCCGCCATCGGCGACCTGCTGGCTTCTTCCGTGGCAGCGGGAGCCGGCCTGATCGGGGCGTCCTGGCGTGGAATCGGACTGGCGGTTGGCGACTGGCTCGGAGAGTCTATCCCCAATGCGGTTGCCTTTGGTGTCTTCGTGGTCGGGGTCAATCTGATCCTGCTGCGCCTTCTCCGGCGCCGCTCCCGGTTCGAGGTCGTGGCCTCCGAGTCGAAATCGACCTCGATCGAGTAAGCTAGCCTGCATGAGAAGGCTCTGGCTCTGGGCGGCGCTCGGGAGCGTGGCGGTGCCAGGGTTCGCGGTTCCGGCCCTGCGAATCGCTCCTGGGAGCGTTGCGCGCAGTGAGGTGGTGGCCCTGGGACGGGACCTCGTAGTCGAAGGAGAGGCGCAGCGCGACGTGGCGGTGATCAACGGCGACGCGCGAATCGACGGCGTCGTGGCCGGTGACGTCATCGTTCTCGGAGGGTCGGTTGCCCTGAGCTCCGGAGCGCGGGTGGAGGGCGACGTCTTCACCATTGGGGGCGAGATCGAGACCGCCCCGGGCGCACAGATCGGGGGTCGAGCCGTGGCTTATCCGTCGATCGGTGCCGCTTGGTTGACCCTGCTCGAGGGCCCGAGCCTCGGCCTCTCGGCGACTTCACCGGTGGTCCTGGCGGCCAAGCTCGCGCTGCTGACGGCCTGGCTGGTCCTGGCGGTGGGACTCCTGGCGGTGAGCGGCCACAGCATGCTGGCGACTTCGGAGTTGGTCGGGGCGGAGCCGCTGCGCAATTTCGTCACCGGCTTGACGGCCGTCCTGGCGTTGTTCGTCGTCGCGCTCGGCCTCACCGCGTTCGTGCCGGGCATAGCCGGCGTTCCGCTGCTCGCCTTGGTCGTGCTCTTCGCCCTGCTGCTCAAGCTGTGGGGCATGGTGGCGGTCTTCCACGCCCTGGGCGATTGGCTGAGCCGGGTGGTGCTGAAGCGGCGTCTCCAGCCCCTAAACGCGGCCACCCTCGGCGTCGTGGTACTGGGCGCGATCAAACTCATTCCCTGGGCCGGCACCATCCTGTGGTGGGCTGCCACCTTCATTGGTATCGGCGTGGCACTGGCGACCAAGTTCGGCCGCCGCGAGCCGTGGCTCGAAACGCCGCCGCCCGCCGGGCTGGTCCTCGGTTAGGCCCTAAGGAGAATCAGGCGACCGACCGCTGAGCTTCGTACGCCGCGGTAGGGTGAGTCTCCGGGCTCCCCGGCCGACAGGCGGTGAGCGGTGAGGCGACCGGCTCGGGCTCGAGAACCAGCGTCAGGGTGTTGAACCCGAGCGAGAAGTAGCGCCCGCAGGCTTGCAGCCACCGGCGCCAACCGGCGACGGGCCGTTCGGGGTCTCGCACACGGTATCCGGTCTCACGAGCCAGCCGGAGGAAGCCGGCGTAGGAGTAGTAGTGCATCTCATCGAGCGTCTGGCAGTCGCGGTAGGAGATCTTGGTCCGGCGCCTGAGGTCGATGTAGCGGTTGGCGAGTCGCGCTGGCAGAAAGTTCAGTCCAAACAGGTGATAGTGCGGATCGAAATGCGCCCAGCGGTTGATCACCGTCACCACACAGCGCCCGTCCGGCGCCAACACTCGACGAATCTCGCCCAGGAGCGCGCGCGGGTCGCGCACGTGCTCTAGCACTTCGAGGCAAGCCACGGCGTCGAAGCTGCCGTCGGTGAAGGGGAGCCGCTCGCCGACCGAACTGACGGCGGGTACGCTCAATCCATAGCGTTCCCCGCGCAGCCTCGTGACAGAGCAGTTGCGGAAGCGAAGATCGAGCGCGGTGGCGTCTAGGCCGTGAGCGCGCATGGCAACCGACAGCCCGCCTCTCCCGCAGCCCAGGTCGAGGATGCGTTTTCTCCCCCGCCCGGCGCCCAAGAGCAGCGATGCCAGCTGGGGCAGGCGCCGGGCCTTGATGATCTCGTCCCACAGGCGCCGCCCGGCCAGACGAACGAGGTCGGGGCGCCAGGCGTTGGCCCGGATACCGGGCGCCACTGCGCGCCGGATCGCGGCCTCCACATCGGGGAGCTGGCGAGGCTCGATCCCGAGCCTCTTGCGGGCCTGGGTCGCCAGTCCGTGCTCCGCCCAGGCGAGGCGCTCGGCCTCGTCGAGTGCGGCGTCGACCGGCCTCTCGAGCGCCCGGCCGAGCTCGCGGGCGAGCGGTTCGTTGGTACGTCGAAAGTCGAGATCGTCGACCTGTCGAAGGGCTTGCCGGCCGAGGCGCCGGGCGAGCTGGCGATCTTCTAGGAGCCGGGCAAGAGCGGTAGCCAGGGGGGCTGGCTCGCCAGGCACGGTCAGGAGACCGCTAACCTCGTGCTCGACCACCTCGGGTATGCCGGCGGCCACACTGGCCACGAGCGGCAGCTTGCTCGCCATCGCCTCCAGGAGGACGTTGGGTATGCCGTCGCGATTGCCGTCCGCGAGCTCCTTGGACGGCGCGGCGAAGACCGCGGCTCGGTGGTACCACTCCGGTAGGCTCTCCTGTGCGACGAAACCGTGAAAAGTGACCCGGTCGGTCAGATCCAGGTGCCTGACCTGCGCCTCGAGCTCGGCCCTCGAGCTGCCGTCACCGAGGATGTCCAGGTGGAAGGGCACACCGCGCCGAGCGAGCATACGGCACGCGTCGATCAGGTCGTCGAAGCCTTTCTTGGCGGTCAGCCGACCGACGGCGAGGATCACCGGCTCGGCCGTCTCCTCGCCAGGCTCCTCGCGCTCGGGCGGTGTAAAGAGGTCGAGGTCGATGCCGTGCCGGATGAACCTCACCTTGCCCCGATCGCGCTCCGGCAGCAGGCGGCGCATGGTCTCGACGCCGTGTCGGTGGCATCCGACGGCGAAAGAGGCGGTGCCGAGTCGCCGCCGCAGGCGGCTCTCCGGCGCGAGATACAGATCCTTGGCGTGGGCGGTGAACGAGTAGGGCACTCCGACGAGCCGCTTGACGAGGTGAGCGACCCGGAGCGGCTCTCCGGCGTAGTGGGCGTGGAGGTGGCGGATGCCGAGCTGGCGGGTTCGGCGAGCAACCCAGCCGGCCCAGGCGAAGCGCCGCAGACGCTTGCGCACCAGCTGCCAGCGGTGAGTGCTGGGCTGCCGGGTCCACGAGCCGACGTAGCGGCCGACCTCGCGGTCGAAGACGCGGCGGTAGGCCTTGCGATCGCTCTGCCAGAGGCGCAGGTGGTCGAGCACCAGGGCGGGCCAGCCGAGGGGGCTGTACCAGGGCGCCAGCCGCACGGTGCTCTCGATCTCGGTGGCGGCCCGGTGCACGACGGTGCGAGGAGGCGGTTTGAGGGCGAGGATCACCAGCGGCACGCCATGGAGAGCCATGGCGCGGACCTCGTTGAGGATAAAGGTTTCCGAGACGACCGGAAACGACTTCACGAGGTAGCCGATGCGCGGCCTGCCCACTCGGTCAGTCCTCCTCGCCGGTCCCAGCTTCTTCGTCCGCGCGCAACGGCGTGCCGACCCATGCGAGAGCGACCCAAGCCAGGCCCCCGGGGGCTCGTAGGAGATTCCAGGTCATGAAACGATTTCCTTTCTCTCAGCCCAACGGCTGGCCAGGTGCTGTGCCCAGTTGGCCAGGTTGCCGGCCAGATGATGGGTGCTGTGACGGGCCGCATGGACGCAGCTCAACCGTAAGACCGCGCAGGCTCGGTACCATGCGAGACGTGGCGCATCGAGTAGGGGCCCCCGACCCCGGGCGTAGGCTTCGAGGAAGGCCGGCTCGAAATCGGTTCTCGTGAGCTCGGGGTGGGCGATCCGCAGGAGGTCGAAGTGGGCGAGCAGGTTGCCGGCGTCGAGCTCGGGCTCCGCCAGCACCAGAGTGTCGATATCGAGCAGCGTGGTGTGCTCCTCGTCGAGGAGTAGCTGACCGTCGTGGAAATCGCCGTGCGCCAACGCGGGTTGCGCACGGCCCATGTTCCTAGAGGAGCCAGCGAGTGCACTCGAGGCCTCCAGCAGATCCTGCGACCTCGGGTGGAGGGGCGCGGCAAGGCTCAGCCACTTCTCGGCGGTTGCGAGCTCGGACTCGCGGGTGCGAGCAGCGAGCGGCTGCAGAGGACAGACGTGCAGCGATGCTAGACAGCTTCCGGCGGCCGCCGCCCCGCGCTGACCGTCGCGGCTCAGCAGGACCTTGCGCAGGGAGACACCGCGAGCTCGTTCCCAGACCATGAAGTCGGGCTTGTTGCGCACGTCCACCAGGCTGGGGATACGGAAGCCGGCGTGCGACACGGTCCAGCTCGCGAGCGTATCGTGGTGCCGCGCTTGGGCTTCGGCGCGGCCCGGTCGAAGGTGCTTGACGTAGAAGGCGGGCTGGTTGGCGGAAGCGTCGAAGCAGGTCACCGCGCGGCGCAGAGGCTTGAATCCCAGCAGCCGCCCGCGCTCGAGCGACGGTGCCAGGCCGACCGCGCGGGGATCGAGAACGTCGTCGACGCCGTCGATGATCGGGTCGTGCTCGAGCCGCCAGGCGGCGAGACCCGCGTCGAGAAGCCAGCGCGCGCGACCGCGGCGGAACAGCCGGCGCAGCGCAGCGGGCCATTCGGCGGCTGGCTCGAGTACCGCCCAGCTCGTGTCCGGCTCGAGCTGGCCTTCGGTGAGAAGGGCAGTCCATTGCGCCTGACCGAAGGGCCACATGCGTTCGCAAGTCAGCCTGCCGGCGCCGAGGCCGAAGCGCCGACCGGCGTCGAGGCGACCCTCGAACAGAGCGCTTCTGGAGCTCAAGAGCCGGCACCTCCGGAGAGGCGCTTGGCTGGGTCGAAGTCGACTACGTCGGCCTGCGGGTACTCCGCCAGCTGGGCGCGCCAGGCGCGCGCGTACCACCCCCCCTTGGCGATGAGCACGTGGTGCTGGCCCTGTTCCACCAGTCGCCCACGACGGAGCACGAGAATCTGATCGGCCTGCTGCACGGTAGCGAGCTTGTGCGCCACCATGACCGTCGTGCGGCCCGTTGTCAGGCGGAGCAAAGCGCTCATCACCTGACTCTCCGCCTTGGCGTCGAGACCGGTCGTCGGTTCGTCGAGCAGCAGGATCGGAGCCCGCCGGACGAGCGCTCGGGCGATAGCGATGCGCTGCCGCTGGCCGGCCGACAGCGTGGCCCCAGCCTCGGCCAGCGGTGTGTCGAGGCCTTCCGGCAAGGCGTTGGCGAACTCATCGACCTTGGCCTGTTGTGCGGCTCGCACGATTTCGAGAGGGCTGGCGTCGGGACGCCCGAAGGCGATGTTGTCCCGAATCGAGCTGCCAAAGAGGAACGGCTCCTGAAGCACCATGCTGAACTGGTGGCGCAGAGACTCGATCTGATAGCGCCGCAAGTCCCGTCCATCGAGTCTGATCCGGCCCCGGCTCGGATCGTGCAATCGCAGGAGGAGCGAGAGCAGGGTGGACTTGCCGGCGCCGCTCGGCCCGACGATCGCCACGGTGCTACCCGGCTCGACCTCGAAGCTGACGCGGTGCAGCGCCCGCCGCTTGTCCGGATAGTCGAAGGACACCCGCCGGAAGTCGATCCGGCCGCGCAGATTGCGCGCTCTCTTGGCGCCCGCCGCCGTTTGGACCTCCGGTGACTCGCGGAGAATCTCGCGCAGGCGACCGGCGCAGACCGTGGCCTTGGCCAGGCGGCCCGAGACCCGGGCCAGGCGCCGGATCGGCTTGAAGCTAGCGCCGGTGTAGGCGATGAAGACGAGCAGGTCGCCGGCGGTCAGGACGCCCTGCTGAACGCGCTCCACGCCAAGCCAGAAGACGGTGGCGGTGCCGACCGCGAGTAGAATCTCGACCATCCTCGCCATCGATGCTTCGAGGCGGGTCGTGCGCAATCCCGCCCTGAGCCCGCGGTTGTTGACGCGCTGGAACTGCTTGTCGCGCAGGCGCTCGCGACCGAACGACTGGATAAGAGGCAGGTCGCTCAGAGTTTCGCCGATGAGTGCCGCCACCCGGCCCTCGTGCTGGCGCTGGCGTCGCGCTGCCGAGCGGATCCGGGCGCTGAAGCGGAAGGTGGCGAGTCCGAGAATGGGCAGCAGGCAGACGACGATCAGGGCCAGCTGCCAGTCCATCAGCAGCAGCACGATGAGCATGGTGGTGAGCAGCAGGGTGGAGGCGATGCCCTGCAGTGTGGCGTTGACCAGCATGTCTCGCAGTACGTTGATGTCGCCGGTCAAACGCATCAGAAGGTCGCCCTTCTGCTGCCGCCGGTGGTAGTTCAGCGACAGGCGTTGGAGATGGGAGTGGACCCGGTAGCGCAGGGCGTAGACCAGCGTTTGCCCGGCTCGCGCGGTCAGGTAGGCCTGGCCGAACGAGAACAGACCCCAGAGCAGCGCGATGGCCAGCAATGAGAAGCAGGCCACGGGCACGATGGCCCGCTCGGGAATCCGGCTCGCGAGGTCGAGCCAGCCGCTTCCCGCGTCCGTCGGCGGCAAGAGCAGCCCGTCGAAAATCAGCTTCAGCGGCCACGGGCGCAGGAGCTGCATGGCGACGACGCCGGCACCACAAGCGGAGGCTCCGCCCATCCAGCGCAGGCTAGGGCGCAGGCTGGGCGCGAAGTAGCGCCAGGCCTTGACCAGCTTCGTCAGCCTGAGATCACTCAAACGCAAGCGGGAGAAGAGATTCACCACCCGTACCCTCCGGCCACCGCCAGTCGCATCGGGGCGGTCGAGTGGCGGTCTATCAAGTCGGTGACACGGTCGGCGACCTGGGCCCAGGTGCACTGCCCGAGGACCCGCGATCGAGCCTGACGACCGAGACGGGAGGTCAGCTCCGGCTGGCGAGCAAGCCGTGCCAGCGCGCCGGCGAGCTGGATGGCGTCGCCGGGTCGCACCAGGATGCCGGTCTCCATGTCGTCGATCTGTTGTCGCAGGTGTCCGATGTCGCTGGCCACGACGGCCAGCCCCGCGGCCTGGTACTCGACGACCTTCATCGGGGAGAAGTAGAAGTCCTCCAGCTGGGGATAGGGCGCCACGCCGACGTGGGCTCGAAAGAGCCAGGCGGGCACCAGCTGGTGGGAGACCGCGCCCGTCACGGTGACCCACTCGGGGCCGAGCTCTAGTGCGAAGTCGTCCACTCGAGCCTTCAGCGGGCCGTCACCGATCACCAGGAGATGGGCCTCCGGGGTCGTGCGGGTCAGCCTGGCGAAGGCGTCGAGCATGACGTCGATGCCGTGCCAGGCCTTGAGGCTACCGACGAATGCGACGACGAACCGGCCCTCGAGTGCCTGAGCGGGCACCGCCGCTAGCGCCATGCGGGCGCGGAAGAGCTCCGGGTCGATGGCGTTCGGCAGCACGTGCACGCGGCAGCGCGCGGCGCCGAGCCGCGTGGCGTGATCGACCAGGGCCTCCGATGGTACGACGACGGCACTGGCGCCAGCCACGAGCTGGCGCTCGCAAGCCTCGGCCACCTCTCCCAGTTCGAGCCCACGATAGGTCCCGTGCTCGCGCACGAGCGGCGCGTTCAACTCCAGGACGTGCGGCAGACGGTGTTCGCAAGTGAAGGCGAGCGCGGCCCAGGACCACAGGCTGTGGCGCTCGTAGATGGCGTCGACCGGTCGTCGCCGGTGGAGCTCGGTCAGCTCGCGGTGGGCGACGCTGCCGAGCAGCAGAGCATGGACCTCGCGGGCAATCGTCGTCCCCTCGGTGCGTTGGGCGAGGTTGCGTTTCAGCCGCTTCAGCGTGCGCTCGTAGCCGATGGGGATGATCTCTGGGCGGAAGCCGACCAAGGGGTCGGACCCGGGATTGGCAGCGAGCAGAGTGACTCGATGACCCTCGAGAGTCAGGGCCTGAGCCAGCGATCGGACGTGGATCGAGGCGCCCTTGGTGCCGCTTACCGGTACACCGAGATCGCTGCAGACGTAGGCGATGTGCATGACTCAGCCTTCCACCGCCCGCAGGATTCTCGGACTGTCGATGACGGTTTCGCCGCGGCATGACTGGCTGAACCAATCGTGGAGCCGCCGTACGTTCGAGCGCCGATCGAAGAGCTCCTCGGCTCGCTCGCGCGCGGCTCGTGCCATGAGCGAGCGCAGCCGAGGATGGGCCTCGAGCTCGGCCAGAGCGTCGGCCAGCACGAGCGGTCGAGCATTCGGCAGCACGAGGCCGGTGCGGCGATGGTCGATGATCTCTGGAATGCCGCCGACCGCGGTCGAGATCGTCGGCAGACCGGCAGCCATGGCTTCGAGCAAGACGGTGGGCAAGGCGTCGCGATCGCCGTCCTCGGCCACCCGCGCCGGCAGCACGAGAACATCATGAGAAGCGAACTCTGCGACCACTGCTTCGTGGGCGAGGTTGCCGCGGAAGCGAACGTGCCTGTGGAGCTCTTGGCGGCGGACGAGGGACTCCAGATCGGTCCGTAGCGGGCCGTCGCCCACGATCGTGCAGCGAAAGTCGATCTCGCGCTGCTCGAGCACCGCCAGCGCCTGCACCAGAGCATCGACGCCCTTCTTTTCGACCAGGCGGGCGACGCAGACGATGCCGAAGGGCCGATCCACGGTCCGGCCCTTCGTCGGGCGGATACTCTCCAGGTCGACGCCGTTGTAGAGCCGCAGGATCTTTGGGGCCAAACCCTGGCCGAGCATGCCTTCGAGACTCTCTCGATTGTCGTCGGAGACGGTGACCCCGAACGCCGCCGCGGCGACGACTCGACGCAGCGTCGCTGCGGGCAGAGCCTTGGCGTAGATGTCCTTGGCGTGGGCCGTGAACGAGAACGGCAGGCCGGACATCAGATGTGCGAGGTAGGCGACGAAGGCGGGGTCGTTGGCGAAGTGCGCGTGCAAGTGCTGGAGGCTGTGACGCAAGGCGGCATCCGCGACCACCACGGCCTCCCGCAGGCGGTGGCGTCCGCGCCGGTCCGAGTACCGGAAGGCTTCGGTCAGCGCCAGCTCGCAGCGAGCCTGGCTCTCGGTGTCGGCGGATGCTCGATGGTGAAGCCACTTCCAGGCCCCGGCGAGCGAGGTGTCACCGCCGTCGTCGACCGGGGCGACGATGTCTCGCAGCCAGGCGTGGCGAGCCGGAGCGTCGTTGGGCCAGAGGGTGAATATCCTGACCTCGGCGCCTTGGCGCTCGAGCTCGAGGATCTCCTGCGCGATGAAGGTCTCGGAGACGCGGGGGAAGCGCTTGACGACGTACCCGATGCGGTGACTCATGTCCTTCCTCCGAGCAGGGCGGCGGCGCGGCACGCCGCGACCTGGCCGCCGTGAAACTCACGGCCGGCGACCGGTGGGGCGTCGAGCAGCTGCTCCACTGCCGTCCAGAGCGCCTGGGGGCTGAGCTCCCGCGGGTCGATCATTCGGATGCGACCGTCCCGCTGCCAGCGACGAGCGCGTAGCAATTGCTCCTCGCGTGGTGTGATCCTGGGCACGAGAACGGCGGGGCGACCGCTGGCCAGGATCTCGCAGACGGTGTTGTAGCCGGCCATGCTGACGATCACGCTGCTGCGCGCCAGGCGATCCGGAAGATCGGGGACGAAGTCGGCCACGGTAAGACCTTCACGGGTCGTGAAGGCCAGCCGGGCGCGGTCGTTGGGTGGAAAGTCCGGCCCCAGCACCACATGACTGGTCACGGCTGGGCGGAAGAAGCTGACGGCATCCATGTAGGTGCGAACGAGGGGCGCGGCGTCTCGACCGCCGCCGCCGGTAACGAGAACGACAGGTTTTTGATCGCCAGAGGGCGATCCGGGCCAAGGACTCGACGGTGCCTCGAGGTGCCCGATGCGACCACAGCTGTGAACTTTGCTCGCCACCTGTGCCAGAGGGCCGCCGTCGATCAGGGTCTCGGTGTCGTTGCTGTCGCCGAAGACCCAGATCTCGTCGAAGAGCTCGGCCACCGCCTGATACGCGCCGGCTCGCTCCCACTCGCGCCGGATCGTC
>JAPUJD010000210.1 GCA_027296385.1 Acidobacteriota bacterium
ATCACGCTTACGCTGTTTGCCGTGATGCTTGCTCTGGCGCCTGACAAGTCGCTGCAGCGGGCGCTGTTCTAGGCGCGCCGTCGTGCGTTCTCAACGCGGGCTCAGCGATTCTTGGAGAAAGCGCTCAAGGATCTCCAATTCCTGAGGCTGACATGCAGTTGCCGTCTAACAAATCATTGCAGCGGACCGTACCGCGCGTGAATCTCAGCCGTTTGACGATTGAGTAAGGAGGCGACGTTGGCTGAAGGTTCTGTAATCGCGAAGCGCGTGCTTGTGGGGATAGGCCTGCTCTTTGTACTGAACGGCCTGATCATCGGCGGTCTCCGATTCGTGCAGGCGATACCGCCAAGCTATGGCTGGCTCGCCCCTCTGTTCCTGGCTCTGGGCGCCGTCGGGACGCTAACGGCATGGCTGGGCCTCCGGAACGATCGTCGTTGGCCGTTGGCAATTCTCGCGATGCTCTATGTCCCATGGACGATAATCGGGCTGATCGGCGACACCAAGCAGGGATACTGGCCCTTGGTCGCAGGCGAGACGCTCGGATTAGTGTTGGTGGTTGGGGCGATCATTACGATCATGCGGCGAAGCGCCTAAAACGGCGATGCAGACGGACACCGCTTCGCGGCGCCGCTGATCGGCAAGGCGTTGGGCAGCAAGCTGAACGTGCGGTCTGACCCTGGCGACTCGTGCGTCTTGCAGGAGTTCTGCGGTGGAGCCAGTGGGACTCGTGGACGTCAAGGTCTGCGCGGTGGATGCGACATGGTCCGGACTCAAGCTGGTGATCAGGAAGGAGCTTCGCAGCTGAATCCTGCGCTGGGACGATCGACGGGATTGGCTATTCGCTAGACCGCACTTGGACGACGTAGCTGCGCGAGCCGTCTTCCATTATCGTGCCGTTGTCGAACAGCTCGAGGCAGTACTCGCGCACCTCGAGCCCGAGTGCCAGGTTGTCGCCTTCCCTCAAGCTGGTCGTGAAGCTGGCGATACAGAGGTCCTCGCTGTCGGTCTCACCGAGCCTGAGGCCGATCGAGGGCGTGACTCCCTCGGCCAGCGGTGGGTCGGCGGTGATCGACAGCGCTTCGATGCGCACTCCTCCCGAGCTCGTGATCACGACCAGGTGCAGGGGGCCCCTGCCGCCGCTGGTGATCGTGCCTTCCAAGGTCCGTGGGCCACCGACGATCTCCGTCGGCGAGATGTCGCAGCTGGGCAGCACCAGCGTCACGAGGATCACTAGGAGTGTCAAACGGCGAGTCATTTTCTGGCTACTCCGAGGTTGCGGTGGGCCATTCCGGCGGGACTGTGCCGCTCGCGCCGGAGTGAGGGGTCAGAACTTCAGAGCCAATGGTAGCGCGAGAAGCGCGGGCTGGCGAGAGACCCGTCCAGGAGGCCGGCTCGGCTGGGTGCGGATACAATTCTGCCGTGCGCGTAGTGGTCATCGGCGGTGGCATTATCGGACTCCTGTGCGCGTATCACTTGCGCCGGCTCGGAGCCGAAGTCGTCGTGCTCGAACGGCAGCGGGTCGGAGCGGCCTGCTCGGCTGGCAACGCCGGTTGGGTCACGCCGTCAATCTCGACGCCGGTGCCGGCGCCCGGCCTGCGCACCAAGATGCTGCGCTGGATGCTGCGGCCGGATTCGCCGCTCTACATTCGACCGGCCGCGGCGCTGGGCATGCTGGGCTGGCTGTTGGACTTCTGGAAGCACTGCAATGCCGCTGACTTCAGCGCCGGAGCGGCGGCCTTCGCCGCGCTCGCGGCCGACACTCTGGCGCTCTACGACGAGCTCGCGGCCGACGGAGTCGAGTTCGAGTCGCGCTCCGACGGCCTGTTGATGGCCTTTCGCGATCCGGCGGAGCAGGCGGAGGAGCTGGCGCTGCTCGAAGCCCTCGCCTACGGCCCTCTGCGAGTGCTCGACGCCGATGAGCTGTGTGACCTCGAGCCGGCACTGGCGAGTGGTCTCGCCGGTGGGATCCACATCCTGCCCGAGCGCTGTGTGCGGCCCGAGCAGGTGTGCGCGGCCACGGCTGAGCATTTGCGGCGGGACGGCACCAGGATCGAGGAGACTTGCGAGGTCGAGCACCTGCTGCTCGAAGGACACCGCGCCCACGCGGCGAAGACGCCGACCGAAGAGGTCGAGGCTGACGCCTTCGTCATCGCCACCGGGGCGGAGGCCTCACGGCTCGCGGCTCAGTGTGGGAGCCCGCTGCCGTTGCAAGCAGGAAAGGGCTACAGCGTGACTATCACGCGGCCGCGGATCGAGCTCCGGTACCCGCTCTACCTGGGCTCGAGCAAGATCGGCGTCACCCCGTTCGCGGGTGCGCTGCGAGTGGCGGGCACGATGGAGCTCTCCGGCATTAATCTGCGTCTCGACGGGCGCCGGGTGGCGGCCCTCAAGCGGGGAGCCGAGCGGGAGATACCTGGTGTGCTGGCCGGCGGCGAGGCCGTCGAGTGGGTCGGCCTGCGGCCGATGACGCCAGACGGCCTGCCCATCCTCGGCCGCCTGGCTACCTGCGACAACGTCTTCGTGGCCACGGGCCATCAGATGCTCGGTGTGACCCTGGCTCCCAGTACCGGCAAGGCGATGGCGCAGCTCATCGTCGAAGGGCGCTCAGAAGTAGATCTGGAGCCGTTCGCTGCCTCGCGTTTCGGCCGTCGCGGTTGAGCGGCCGCCGTTTCCCGGCAGCGGGAGCAGAGCGCCGGCGCCGCCGGGCTGGTCGAGGCTGATCCGGTCGCCGGCGCATAGACTGGCGGCGCCATGCACGCTTTCCGTGGCTCCTTCGCTCTCGCCTCTTGTCTGGCCCTCGTCGGCTGCCGCCAGCCGGCTCCGCCGGTGGTCGAGCCGCTGCCAGCGAGCGAGTTCGTCGCCGCGCCCGAGACGGCGCTGCGCTCGGTGTCCCCCCTCGTGCTGCGCGAGCTTCTCGACGACGGTGATTGGCCGAGCTTGCGCCAGGCGTTGGCGCACGATCGAGCCTGGCTCGCCCGGCAGCCGGCCGACCGCATCCTCACTTTCGGGCCGCGGCCGGTAAGCGTCGAGGAGCTAGGCTCGGCTCTCGCCTTGGTGGAGGGTTGGCTCGCCGAAGAACCGACGCCGCGCGAGCTGGCGCAACGGCTGGGTGAGGCCTTCGACCCCATGGTCACAGTCGGCGAAGAGGGCAGCCGCATGCTGGTCACCGGCTACTACGAGCCCCTGATCGCCGGCAGCCTACGACGCACTGAGGAGTACGACGTGCCGATCTACGGTCCGCCGCCCGATCTCTTCCACATCGAGCTTGGCGACTTCCGTGACGAGTGGCGGGGCCGCCGCGTTACCGGGTTGCGACGGGGCAACCGGCTGCTGCCCTACCCTGACCGCCGCGAGATCCGCCAGGGCGGGCGGTTGCGCGGGCGCGAGATCGCCTGGGCGCGCGACCCGGTCGACCTCTTCTTCGTCGAAGTGCAGGGCAGCGGGGCCCTGGTGCTCCCCGACGGGAACGAGATCCGCATCGGGTACGCCGGGGCCAACGGCCGCCAGTACCGCAGCATCGGCAAGCTGCTGATCGACGAGGAGAAGATCGCGCGCGAGGAGATGTCGATGCAGGCCTTGCGGCGCTATCTGGAGGAGAATCCGGCCGAGGTCGAGAGGATTCTCGACTACAACGAATCGCAGGTGTTCTTCCGTCGCCTCGACGGCCCGCCGGTAGGGAGCCTGGGTGTGCCGGTCACGCCCGGTCGCAGCATCGCGGTCGACCAATCTCTGCTGCCGCCCGGGGCGCTGGGCTTCCTGTTGACCGAGGTCCCCGGCATCGGCGAGAACGGCGAGACGATCGTCACCGGCCCGCTGCGCCGCTTTGTGCTCAATCAGGACACCGGTGGGGCCATTCGCGGCGCCGATCGGGCGGACCTCTTCTGGGGCCGGGGCGAGGAGGCGGCGTTGCGGGCGGGGCTCATGAAGCAGCCGGGCAAGCTCTTCATCCTGGTGCCGAAACCGCAAAGCTGAAGCACGACACCTGCGATGCTAGATCTCGATCGGCCGGCGCAACATTTTCACCTCGCCGCCGACGGCACCGATCAGCAGGAGCGCGCCGTCCTCGAGGTGCCCGCTGCTCGCCCACGCCGGGAGATCGTCCACTACGAGGACCCAGCGATCCTCTTGCCGCACCATGAGGCGAGAGGCGGCCTGACCGGGGAGCAGGAGCAGCGCTGCGCCGGGGCCGACGGACGAGACGCGGCGGGGAGACAATCGGGGGACCCAGTCGATGTCGTCTGCCTCGGGGAAGAGCGGGACCGACTCGGCACTGTCGAAATCGGCCGTCGTCAGCTGCTTGCGGCCGGTGGAACCGTCCGCCCACGACACGTTGCCGGCCAGCGTCGCCGGACCCGACATGGGGCAACCGTTGAGCTTCCACAAGGGTTGCCCGATCCGTCGTGGCTGCGAGAAACCGGAGTCGAGGTTGCCCGTGACGGTGAAGATGTCCCGATAGCCATCAGCGCCGTTGCGGAACACTGCCCGAAGGGCTCCGCTCTGCGCCATCTCGAGGCTCGGACGGCAGCAGCCGCAGATCGTCGGTTCCTGCTCCGCGGTCAGATTCCACTCGGTCACCTCACCATCGACGACCCGGGCGTAGAAGAGATCGGCGGGCTCCTCGGCGAAGCCCTCGGCGAAGCGCGAGTCGATCCATACGGCGTGCAATACTCCGTCATCGTCGTAGACCAATTCCGGGAAGCCGCGATAGGAGGCCTCCTCGACCTGCTCGAGACGGAAGGCGGGCGAGAACGTCGCCCCGCCGTTCGTGCTCTCGGCCGCCCGAACCTGACCGCGCGAGTCCGACCACGCGACGGCGAGTCGTCCGCCCGGCCCGGTGGCGACCGCGGGCCTCATCTCGTCGTGCGGGTACGAGGCGACAGTGTCCGCCGCGTCGTTCGCCCGCACGGGGTCAGTGAACTGACCGTCCCTGCCCCGCAACGCGACGAAGATGTTCGAGCCCTCATCGGCCTTCTCCCGCCAGACGAACAGGAGGTTGCCCGCGCGATCGAGGATCAGACGAGGCTCGTGCACTTCCCGATCTGCCAGCCAGTCGAGCTGCATCCCGGTTTCGGCTGTCGGGGACGCCCCGGCCCCATTCTCGGCCAGAGGTAGATCCGTGGCACAGCTCACGAACAGGACCACAAGGACCAGTAGGGATAGAGGTGAACGTTTCATCGTAGTTCCTCCTGCTTCGGTGCCGTTCGAGCTCGGGCGATACTAAAACGCTGCGCGAACGGAGAAGTTGCGCACTAGCCTTCCACACAATGCTGTCGAACGTCGTTCCCGGGTGCAGCGCCGATCGCGGGTGACAGCACGATTCTGGCCGGGCAGAGCAGACCCGTGGCGAGGGGGATCGCGACGAAGTTGTAGCCGGTCGTCCACCAGAGATTCTGCTTCATCTTCAGGTAGGTAGATCGTTGCTCGGGAAGAGCGGGCCTTTTTCGATCGGCAGTGCGCGCCAGATGAAGTAGATGGCGGGAAACACGAGCAGCTCCGCCAGAAAAGACGTGACGATGCCCCCCACCATCGGTGCCGCGATCCGGCGCATGACGTCGGCGCCGGTACCGGTCGACCAGAGGATGGGCACGAGCGAGAAGAGAATGGCCATGACAGTCATCATCTTCGGGCGGATTCTCTGCACGGCGCCGTGGTCGACTGCGGCGGCGAGATCGGCGTAGCTGGACATCTTCCCCTTGCGGCGCCAGTCCTCGTAGGCGAGGTCGAGATAGAGCAGCATGACGACGCCGGTCTCGGCGGCCAGTCCGGCGAGGGCGATCATGCCGACCCAGACGGCGATGGACCAGTTGTAGTCCAGGAAGAATATCAACCAGATCGACCCGACCAGAGAGAACGGTATGGCCGAGAGGACGATGAGAGTCTTGACGATCGACTCGAGGTGGAAATAGAGGATCAGGAAGATTACCGCCAGGGTCAGGGGCACGATGAGCAGCAAGCGCTCCTTGGCTCGCAGCATGTATTCGTATTGACCGGACCAAAGGAGCGTATAGCCCGGCGGCAGATCGACCCGCCGGGCCACTTCTTCTTGCGCCCGAGCGACCCACGAGCCGACGTCGATGCCACGCAGGTCGACGTAGACCCAGGCGTTGGGACGGGCGTTCTCGGTCTTGATCCCAGGGGGACCCTGCCGGAGCTGGATGTCGACGAGCTGACCCAGCGGCACCTGTGCGCCCCCGGGAGTCGCGACGAGGATCTGCTCGAGAGCTGCTGGGCTGTCCCGGAGCTCGCGAGGATAGCGAAGGTTGATCGGATAGCGCTCGAGCCCCTCAACCGTCCAGGACACGTTCATCCCGCCCACGGCCGACTGTATGACGTCTTGGACGTCGCCTACCGTCAGGCCGAATCTGGCGACGGCGCGCCGATCGATGTCGAAGTCCAGATAGCTACCCCCCATCACCCGCTCGGCGTAGGCTGAGAGCGTGCCCGGCAACGGCTTGACGATGGCCTCCACCTCCTTGCCGAGGCGCTCGAGCACGGCCAGGTCCGGCCCGCCGAGCTTGATGCCGACGGGCGTCTTGATGCCGGTGGAGAGCATGTCGATCCGCGTCTTGATCGGCATCGTCCACGCATTGGTGAGGCCGGGGAACTGAATCGCCGCGTCGAGCTCGGCGATGAGCTTCTCCTTGGTGAGCCCCGGCCGCCACTCCTCCGGATCCTTCAGCGTGATGATGGTCTCGAACATCGAGAGTGGCGCGGGGTCGGTTGCGGTCTCCGCGCGGCCGACCTTGCCAAAGACCGTCTCGACCTCCGGGAACGACATGATGATCTTGTCGGTCTGCTGGACGATCTCCCGCGCCTTGGAGATGGAGATCCCCGGCAAGGTGGTCGGCATGTAGAGCAGATCGCCCTCCCACAACGGCGGCATAAATTCGGAACCGATGCTTCCGAGCGGAATGAAGGTCGCCGCCAGAACCAGAAGCATCACGAGAATGAGCGCCCTGCGCCGGCGCAGGGCCCAGTTGAGCACCGGCGTATAGAGGAAGCGCAGAACCCTGGAGATCGGATGCCGTTTCTCGCTGAAAATCCTGCCTCGGACGAACCAGTACATCAGGACCGGTATGACCGTGACTGAGAGGATCGAAGAAATGCCGATGGCGTAGGTCTTGGTGAAAGCGAGGGGCTTGAAGAGCCTTCCTTCTTGTGCCTCGAGGGTGAAGATGGGGAGGAAGGAGACTGTGATGACGAGGAGCGTGAAGAAGAGCGTCGGGCCGACCTCTTGAGCCGAACGCAGGATGATCTCGAAGTGCGAGCGTTTGCCGTGCCACTCCTCGTAGTGCTTGTGGGCGTTTTCCACCATGATGATCGCCGCGTCTACCAGGACCCCGATCGATATGGCGATGCCTCCCAGCGACATGATGTTGGCGCCGAGCCCCTGGAACTTCATGATCACGAAGGCCAGGAGGATCGACACCGGAATCGAGATAATGGCGACAAAGGCGGAGCGAAAGTGAAAAAGGAATAGGAGGCAGACCAAGGCGACGACGATCGACTCCTCGATCAGAGTATGGGTCAGTGTCTCGATGGACCGTTCGATCAACCCGGTACGGTCGTAGGCGACGGAGATCTCGACGTCGTCCGGCATTCCGGTCTTCAACTCTGCCAGACGCTCCTTGACCCTGGCGATCGTCGAGAGCGTGTCGGCGCCCGAGCGCACGACGACGATGCCACCCACCGTCTCGCCCTCGCCGTTCCAGTCCGCCATTCCACGGCGGATCTCCGGACCGATGGTGACGTTGGCCACGTTCTCGAGGAGGATGGGCACGCCGCCGGGTCCGACGCCAAGCGTTGCCAGCTCGAGATCCCGGACTTCCTTGACGTAACCCCGGCCTCGAACCATGAACTCACGCTCGGACATCTCCACCAGTCGGCCGCCGACTTCGACGTTCGAGCGTTGAATCGCACGTTTGACCTCTTGCAGCGAAACGCCATAGGCGCGCAGCCGAACGGGGTCGACCTCGACTTGATACTGGCGGACGAATCCACCGATCGACGCCACCTCGGAGACGCCTTTGACCGACGAGAGGCTGTATTTCAGGTACCAGTCCTGCAGACTCCTGAGCTCGGCCAGCGAGCGCTGCGGCGAGTTGAGCACGTACATGAAAGCCCAGCCGACGCCGGTGGCGTCGGGACCCAGCTGAGGAGAGACGCCTGCAGGGAGGTCGGAGGACAGCCCGGAGAGATACTCGAGAACGCGCGAGCGCGCCCAGTAGAGGTCCGTGTCGTCCTCGAAGATGACGTAGACGAACGAAAATCCGAAGAACGAGTAGCCGCGAACTACCTTGGCGTACGGTACGGCGAGCATCTTGGTGGTGATGGGGTAGGTGACCTGGTCTTCTACGACCTGAGGGGCCTGGCCGGAATAATCCGTGAAGATGATGACCTGAACGTCAGAGAGGTCGGGGATGGCGTCGAGACGAGTTTCGCGGACGGCCCAGACTCCCGCCAAGCTGGCAAGGATCAGGCCGACCGTCACCAAGAGCTGGTTCTCGAGGGACCACTCGATGATCCTATTGAGCATCGCCCTGCTCCTCGTGGTTCGAGACCTTCGGCGTCTCTGGCGCGGTCTGGTCGCTCGTCTCCCGGCGCTGCTGGGCGATCATGTTCTGGATCGTCGCCTGCAGGTTGGCTTCCGAATCGAGCAGGAACTGAGCCGAGGTGACGACCCGCTCCCCCACTTCGATCCCGGTGAGAACTTCGGCGTAGCCGCCAGCCTCGTGACCGAGTGTGACCTCGCGCGGCGCGAACCGCCCGTCGCCCAGGTCGACCACGACGACGTTGCGCTGACCCGTGCGCAGTACCGCGAGAGATGGCACCGTGACCGCCTGCGCTGCGGCGACCGGCTGGAAGGTGACTGTGGCGAACATGCCGACGCGGAGTCGGCCGCCCGGGTTCGGGATCCCGAGCTTGACCCGCAAAGTGCGAGTCTTCTCCGAGAACTCGGGCTCGATGAAGCGCACCGTGCCATGAAACGTCTCACCGGGGAAGTAGGTAAAGCTCACCTGCGCCTCAGTTCCTTGGCGGACCCACGCGACCTGGTCCTCGAAGATCTCGACCGAGAGCCAGAGGGAGGCGAGGTTGGCGATATGGAAGGTCTCCATGCCGGGCCTTACCGCCATGCCCTCGAGGCCCGGCATGCGCTTCATCACCAGACCGCCGGCTGGCGAGACGACGGTCAGCGTACGCAGAACCTCGCCGGTCTCTTCGATCCCGGCGATTTGGGCGGGCGATATGTCCCAGTAGCCGAGTCGGGTTCGTGCGGCGTCGATGAGACCGTTGGCGCGGCGCCGGGCCTCTGCCTGAGATTGCGGGAGCCTCTCGGCGTAAGCGAGCGCGGAGAGGAACTCCTGCTGGGTTTGCACCAACTCCGGAGAGTAGATCTCAAAGAGCGGCTGACCGCGACGCACGGGTTCGCCGACATGGTTGACATACACCTTCTCCACCCAACCCGCGTACTTGGTGGTGACGGAGACCATGCGCTCCTGGTCGTATTCCAGGTAGCCCACGGTGCGAATGTCATGCGTGATGTCGCGCAGCTCGGCAGGGGTGCTCTGCACGTTCATGTTCTGGACGACCGCGGGGTCGATGCTGATCGTCGTGCCCCGACCCATGACCTGCGCGGC
>JAPUJD010000211.1 GCA_027296385.1 Acidobacteriota bacterium
TGCTCGCTCCGGCATCAAAGACCCGCGGCGCCCGATCGGCTCGTTCCTCTTCCTCGGCCCCACGGGAGTCGGCAAGACGCAGCTCGCCAAGACGCTCGCCCAGGCCCTGTTCGACAGCGAGAACAGCATGGTCCGCATCGACATGAGCGAGTACATGGAACGCCACGCCGTATCCCGGCTGATCGGCGCTCCTCCAGGCTACGTGGGCCACGAGGAGGGCGGGCAACTCACCGAGGCCGTGCGCCGCAAGCCCTACTCGGTCGTCCTCTTCGACGAGATCGAGAAGGCTCATCCCGATGTGTTCAACGTGCTCCTGCAGATCCTGGACGACGGCCGGGTAACCGATTCTCAAGGCCGGACAGTCGACTTCAAGAACACGGTCTTGATCATGACGTCCAACATCGGGTCCCAATACCTGCTGGAAGGCGTCACCGCCCACGGCACGATCGACGAGGCGGCGCGCGACAAGGTCGTCGCCGAGCTGCGCAGCCACTTCCGGCCCGAGTTCCTCAACCGGGTCGATGACACGGTGATGTTCAAGCCGCTGACCCTGGACGAGATCGAACAGATCGTCGGTCTGATGATCGCCGAGCTGCGCGAGCGGCTAGCCACGCGCGGCATCAGCCTCGAGCTCACCGAGGCCGCCCGCAAGCTCATCGCCCGCAGCGGCTTCGACCCGGTCTACGGCGCCCGACCGCTCCAGCGCTACATCCAGCGCGAAATGGAGACTCGCATCGGCCGCGCCATGATCTCGGGCGAGCTAGCGGAAGGCGCGGTCCTGACGGTCACGGTCAAGGACGGGGCGCTCCACGTCGATGCCCGCGCGAGCGAAACAACCGCCACCTAGAGCCTGCATTTCTCACCCCGTTTCGAGCGAACCGGTGAAGGTGCCCCTGCTATGCTCGGCACCCGCATCTTCACCGTCGACGCCGCCTGAGTGTTCTTCCCGCTCAACGTCGTCCTCGGGACGTTGATGACCTGAGGAGCTTCGGAGATGACTGATCCCCGCGTCGCGGAAGTGCTTCGCCTGCTGAATCCCGCTACCGGCTCCCGCCCCTGGGCCGGCGGCGCGAAGATCCTCGGCTGCTTGCGCGGCGTCTCGGTGGAACAGGCGCTCTGGCGACCGGCCGACGACCGTCACAGCATCTGGGAGCTCACCTTGCACGCTACCTATTGGAAGTACGCTGTACGACGGAGGCTCGACGAGGGGCCCAGAGGCGGCTTCCCCCGCGCGCCGTCGAACTGGCCGCTCGCTCCCGAAGAGGCTGACGCGACGGCCTGGAAGAAGGACCGGACACTCCTGCGCTCCGAGCACGAGCTACTGGTGGACGCGATCGAGGGTTTTGACCCCGCGCGGCTCGACGAGGTCGCGCCGGGGGCGAGCGGCGCCTATCGGTACCTGGATCTGATGCACGGAATCGCGGAGCACGACACCTACCACGTTGGGCAGATCCAGCTCATGAAGCGGCTTTACCGGTCCGCGAGCAAGTTGACAAACCCGCGATGATCGAAAAACTCAGCTTCGAGACCGACGGCCAGGGCCTCTACGAGATCACCGGTCCTCTCCAGGAAATCGCCGCACGGACCGCCGCGGCCGAAGGCGTGTGTACGGTCTTCGTCCAGCACACCTCGGCCAGCCTGACGATCCAGGAGAACGCCGATCCGTCCGCCCGCCACGACCTCGCGGCCTGGCTCGAGCGCCTGGTACCGGAGAACGACCCCCAGGTCACTCACACTGCCGAGGGGCCGGACGACATGCCGTCCCACATCAAGGCCGCCCTCACGGCCACTTCGTTGACGATCCCGATCATCGACGGGCGCCTGGCGCTCGGCACCTGGCAAGGGGTCTACCTGTGGGAGCACCGCCGCCGGCCGCATCGCCGTCGGGTCGTCGTCCACATCACTGGCTGAGGTTCCATGCGACGACTCCTGCTGGTCAGCACTTCGACCGTTCACGGCACCGGCTACCTCGAGCACTGCGCCGCCCAGGCGCGGCAGCTCTTCTCAGGCTGCCGGCTGATCGCCTTCGTGCCTTATGCTCTTGCCGATCACGATGGCTATGCCCGCCACGTCGCCGAGCGCTTCCGCGACTGGGATCTCGAACTCGTGTCCGTGCACACCGAGAAGCGGCCGGCCGACCTCGTCGAGAAAGCGGACGGGCTCTTCATCGGCGGCGGCAATACCTTTCGCCTGGTCCGCGACCTCTACGCCTTCGAGCTGGTGAACCCCATCCGGCGGCGAGCGGAACGGGGCATGCCATACATGGGAACGAGCGCCGGCTCGAACGTCGCCTGCCCGACTCTGGGCACGACCAACGACATGCCCATCGTCGCGCCTCCGAGCTTCGAGACCCTCGCTCTGGTGCCCTTCCAGATCAACCCCCACTACATCGATCTCGACTCCGCATCCACGCACATGGGCGAGACTCGCGATCAGCGCTTGGCCGAGTACTTCGAAGAGAATCACCGCCATGTGCTCGCCCTGCGCGAGGGAGCGATGCTGGAGATCCGCGGTGAGCGCATGACGCTCCGTGGTGTTCCCGGCGGCAAGCACTTCCGCCGCGGCGCCAATCCGCGCGAGATCGCTGACGGCGCCGACTTGAGCGCGTTACTACGCGACTGACAACCTCGACATCAGAGCAGGCGGCGCCGGATGCGGGCGCGGCGCGCCGTCTTGACCTCGCGATACGGCTCCACGCCTTCGGTCTCATGGCGCTCGATTCTCTTGCCCAAGGCCGACTCCATGCTCTTGATCATCGCCTTGTCGCGCCAGGTGGCGATGGTCGAGACACGCCCTTCGAGAGTGCCGCGGGCGGTGCGGCCGGAACGATGGATGTAATCCTCCACCGTCTCCGGCGGATTGAAGTTGATGATGTGCTCGATGCGAGGGATGTCGATGCCGCGGGCCGCGACGTCGGTCGCCACCAGCACCCGGTGCTCGCCCTGCCGGAAGCCGGCGAGCGCCTTGGTGCGCTGACTCTGACTGCGGTCGGAGTGGATGCGCTCGACCGGGTGGCCCTCCAACTGGAGTTGCCGGCAGGCCCACTCGGCGTCGATCTTGCGGCGCAGGAAGACCAAAGTGCTGCCTTCGTCTCTGGCGAGCAGCGAGATCAGGCAAGCCTTCTTGTCACGCTCCTCGACCAGGTATAGCCGATGATCGATACCCTCCGCCGCCCGTCCCTCGGGCAGCAGATCGATGCGTACCGGATCTGTCATGAACTGGCTCACCAGCCCCTGCACCTGGGGCGGCATGGTGGCGGAGAACATCATCGTCCGCCGCTTGTCCGGCAGGGCTCGCAGGACCCGGCGAATCTGGGGCAGGAAGCCGAGATCGAGCATGTGGTCGGCCTCGTCGAGCACCAGATCCTCGAGTCCCTGCAGCCTCACCGTCCGGCGCTCGATATGGTCGAGCAAGCGCCCGGGCGTCGCCACCACCAGATCGGGCCGCCTCTTCAGGGCGTCGAACTGCGGACCGATCCTCACCCCGCCGATGAGCAGCACCGTGGCGAGATGACGGTCACGCCCGAAGAGGTCGAGAAAGTCCTTGGTCTGCATGGCGATCTCTCGCGTCGGGCTGAGGATCAGACCGCGCACGCCCTCACCGTGCTGATGGCGCTCAGCCAGGGGCAGGCCGAAAGCGGCCGTCTTGCCCGAGCCGGTCTGCGCCAGACCGATGACATCCCGACCCGCGAGCGCGAGGGGGATCACCGCCGCCTGGATCGGCGTCGGGTGAGTGAAGTTCAGCCTGGTTAGCGCGTCGAGGATCGGCTGGCTGAGTCCGAGTGACGCGAAATCGCCCGAATCCGCCTGCTCTTGTGGGATTCCCCGATGTTCCATAGCGGGCCGATTGTACCTGGGAGCTCCAAGAAGAGTATTCGGTCCGTGTCCCGAGGACTGCTGACAACTGGTCGCTACTTGTTGACGCGCTCGACGTAGTTACCGTCTTCGGTCGACACCCGTACCCGGTCGCCGATGTTGATGAACGGCGGCACCTGGATCGTCATGCCGGTATTGATCTCGGCGTCCTTCATTACGTTCGTCGCCGTGTTGCCTCTGGCTGGGTTCTCGATCGTGTCGACGATCTCGAACGCCATCTTCTGCGGCAACTGCACGCCGATCGCCCGCTCCTCGTAAAGCGTCACGTCCGCCTCGGCGTTCTCGGTCAGGAACTTGGCGGCGAAGCCCAGAAGATCGGCCGAGATCATGATCTGCTCGTAACTCTTCTGATCCATGAAGACGAAGTTGTCACCGTCCTTGTAAAGGTACTGCATCGTCTGGGTCGTCACGTCGGCCGACTCCATCTTGGTCCCGGCGCGCACGGTGTGGTCGATGACCTTGCCGCTGACGATTCCCTTCAACTTGAAGCGGACAAACGCACCCCCCTTGCCCGGCTTGTGGTGAGCCCGCTCCAGGACCGAATACAGCTCTCCGTCGAGCAGCAGCTTGGTCCCCGGTCGGCAGGCGTTGGCGTCAATGGCTCCCATGCTGAAACATCCTCCTCCCGTTGGCAGCCTGATTGTGCCCAACGGAGCCGACGAGGGCAACCGCTTCCACCTCTACGTTCCGGGCGCGCTGCTCCATCCGTTGCGCCGATCGCCTAAACTCCTCCCCGAGCCGGCGCCAGCCGGCGCGCACACCGCCCATGGTCGAGTCCACCCACTCCGACGATAAGAGAAGCCGAGGCCTCCTCGTGCTCGTCGCCGCCGCTCTCCTTCTTTCGTCCTGCGGCGAGGCACCCGAGGTGTTGTCGCCCAACGCTCAGGTTGGAATCGTCGCCACTTTGCGCGAAGACCTCGAGCTCGAGCGCCATGCCAGCGATGGCGGCGGCACGGCGGTGCTCGAGCTCGGCCCGGCGAGCGTCGACGCCGGCGGGCGGGGGACATGGACCTTCGTCTACCGGGCCGGCCCCTTGGGCATTGCCGACGGCGGCTGGTTGTTTTTCCAGGTCTCGCCTTTCTGGAACTGGAGCACCCCTCAGGTCACCAACCCGGAAGCACCGGGTTTCACCACCGTCGCGACCACAGCCGCCGGAGTCGAGCTCGAGCCCGAGACACTCGATCGCCAGCTTCTGGGCATCTACTGCACCGGGCGCGCCCTCGAAGCGGGCGAGGAGATCCGCCTCACCTACGGTGCCGGCGACGGACCGGCCCGGGTCGACAGATTCGCCGAACAGCGCTCGCCGTTTTGGTTCGCCGTCGACGGCGACGGCGACGGCATTCGCGGACTGCTGCCGGAGCCGCTGACCGTGGATATCGTCGGCGGTCCTCCCGTGCGCCTGATCCTCACCCTGCCGTCGGTCGTGCGTCCGGGCGAGGCCGTCTCGCTACGCGCCGGCGTCACCGACGCCATGGGCAATCAGGCGGCGATGCCCGACACCACTGTAACGCTGCGGTGGATTCAGCAAACCGAAAGCACGCAATCACCACCCGCGGGCTTGCCCGGCTCGCTCAGCCTGACGGCCGGCTCGACCGGCGCCGAGCTCCGGCTCGCAGCGCCCGAGTCCGGGGCGTTCGTCGTCGAGGCATCGAACGACGAGGGGCTCGTCGGCTGGAGCAATCCGATGGTCGTGTCGGAGCGGCTCGACAAGATCCTCTGGGGCGACATTCACGGGCACTCCAACTTCAGCGACGGGACCGGCACTCCGGAGCAGTACCTTCGCTACGCGCGCGACGTCGCGGCTCTCGACTTCGTCGCCCTGACCGACCACGATCACTGGGGCATCCAGCCGCTGTCCCAGACTCCCGCGCTGTGGGAGGAGATCCGTCGCCAGACCGCGGCCTTCCACACCGCCGGCCGGTTCGTGACCCTGCTGGGTTATGAATGGACCAGCTGGCTGCACGGCCATCGTCACGTGCTCTACTTCGACGACGACGGGCCGGTGTTGAGCTCCATCGATCCGCGTTATGAGACTCCGGCGCAGCTCTGGGCAGCGCTGCGACCCTACGGCGCCCTGACCTTCGCCCACCACTCGGCCGGGGACCCGGTGGCCACCAACTGGGAGTATGCGCCCGATCCCGAGCTCGAGCCGGTCACCGAGGTGGTGTCGATCCACGGCAGTAGCGAGGCCGCGGACTCACCGGGCCAGGTCCGCGGCGCCATCGCCGGCAACTTCGTGCGCGACGTCCTCGAGCGCGGCTACCGGCTCGGCTTCATCGGCAGCGGCGACGGCCACGACGGCCATCCCGGGCTGTCGAGTCTGGCCAACCCCAACGGCGGTCTGGCGGCGCTCTTGACCGAAGACCTCAGCCGCCAGGGCATCCGCCGTGCCCTGAAGCAGCGCCGCACCTACGCCACCAACGGTGTTCGCATGGTGCTCGCGGTCACGCTCGACGGGAGTGCCATGGGCAGCACCGTCGCCCCCGCGAGCGCCCCGAGGCTCGTCGTCGACGTCACCGGCAGCGCGCCATTGGAACGACTCGACCTCATCCGCGTCGGTTCCCCGGTCGAGAGCTTCGATCTCCCCGAACAGCCGGGAGCTCTCTTCGAGCGCACGCTCGCGACCACCGCCAGCGGCGACGTGATCTATGTCCGGGTGCTGCAACGGGACGGCGGCGTCGCCTGGTCGAGCCCGTTCTTCGTCGATGCGTCGATCCGCTAATATCACGGCGAGCGTATGGACCGAGAGCCCGCGAGCATCGTTCGGACTCGGCACGGGAGGAGAGTTTTGCGAGCAGCTCGACTGACAGCGGTGAGACGGCTGGCGATCATCGCCTGTGCCCTGATTCTGCTCCTGCTCGTCGGCGTCGATGAATCCAGCGGCACCGGCACACGGGCGAGAGAAGCACCGCCCGGCGCCGAGCCCGCGGGCGCCGAGCTCGCCGCCCGCCTGGCCGCCGCCTTCGCCGCCCAGCCCTCGGGCTACGAGCCACGGACGCACCACCTCCGGCCCGATGGCGGCCCGAGATTCGTCAACCGGCTGATCATGGAGTCCAGTCCCTACCTGCTGCAGCACGCTCATAATCCGGTCAACTGGTACCCCTGGGGCGAGGAGGCCTTTGCCGCCGCCCGGCGGCTCGATCGGCTCGTCCTCTTGAGCATCGGCTATTCGACGTGCCACTGGTGCCACGTGATGGAACGCGAGTCGTTCGAGGATCTCGAGATCGCGGGTTTTCTCAACCAGCACTTCGTCGCGATCAAGGTCGATCGCGAGGAAAGGCCCGACCTCGATGCCGTCTACATGAGCGCCGTCCAGCTGATCACCGGCCGCGGCGGTTGGCCGATGACTCTCTGGCTGACGCCGGATGCGAAGCCCATCTACGGCGGCACCTACTTCCCGGCGCGCGACGGCGATCGCGGCGCCTCGGTGGGCTTCCTCACCATGCTCGGCCGCGTCAAGACCGCCTACGCCGAAAATCGCTCCGACCTCGTCGCGGCGGGAGACCGCTTGACCGAAGCCGTGCGCCGCTCCATGGAGGCCCCCGGCGATGCCGCCACAGCTTTGCCGAGTACAGACATCATCGACCAGACAGCGCGGCTCTTCCACCAGCGGTTCGACGCGACCCATGGCGGTACCGCGGGCGCGCCCAAGTTCCCCAGCAACATGCCCCTGCGGCTGCTGATGCGCCACTACCACCGCACCGGCGACTCGACGAGTCTGACCGTGGTCGAGCGCACCCTGGAGAAAATGGCCGCCGGCGGCATCTACGATCAGGTCGGTGGCGGTTTCCACCGCTACTCGACCGACGTGCGCTGGCTGGTGCCCCACTTCGAGAAAATGCTCTACGACAACGCTCTGCTGGCGTTGGCGTATGTCGAGGCCTTCCAGATCACCGGCCGGGCCGACTTCGCGAGCACCCTACGCGGTATTCTCGACTACGTCGCCCGCGAGATGAGCTCCCCGGAGGGCGGCTTCTACTCCGCCACCGACGCCGACAGCCCGACCCCGGCGGGCCATGACGAGGAGGGCCTGTTCTTCACCTGGACACCGGAGGAGATCACGGCGGTCGTCGGTCCCGAGAGCGCCCGCGTGGTGGAGCGCTACTTCGCTGTCAAGGCGAAGGGCAACTTCGAAGGGCGCTCGATACTGCACCGGCCCGAGCCCGTCGCCGCCGTCGCCGACGAGCTCGGCCTGAGCGTGGCCGAGGTCCTGGCCGTCGTCGACTCCGCACTGCCCCTGCTCTACGCCGAGCGACTGAAGCGCGAGCCCCCGATCCTCGACGACAAGATCCTCACCGCCTGGAACGGTCTGATGATCTCGGCCTTCGCCGTCGCCGGGCGCACTCTCGACGACTCGAGCTACCTTGCGCGCGCCGAGCAGGCGGGAGAGTTCATCTGGCACCGGCTAAGAAACGACGGACGCTTGATGCGCGCCTACCGGGCCGGCCAGGCCCGCAACCCGCCGGTGCTCGAGGATTACGCCTTCCTCATCGCTTCCTACATCGATCTCTACGAGGCCACTTTCCGACCCACTTGGCTCAAACGTGCGCGGCAACTCCAAACGACCCTCGACGCGCGCTATCCGGCCCCCCAGGGCGGCTACTACCGCACGGCGGACGACGCCTCCGAGTTGCTCGCGCGCGAGCTGCCGGCCAGAGACGGGGCCCGTCCGTCAGGCAACACGGTCGCGGCGTTGAACCTCCTGCGCCTCGCCGAGTTGACCGGAGAAGACGCCTACCGGGCCAGCGCCGACCGCCTCATCCTCGCCCTCACCCAGCGCCTGCAGGCGGCGCCAGCGGGCCTGACCGAGCTCCAGCTCGCGCTCGACTTCCGGCTGGCCACGGTCCAGGAAGTGGTCATCGTGGCACCCGACTACCAGGCCGCGGCCCCCTTTCTCGCCCGACTTCGAGGTCGGTTCGCGCCCCA
>JAPUJD010000212.1 GCA_027296385.1 Acidobacteriota bacterium
CGCCGCAGCCGGGTGGCACGCCTCCTCGTCGTCGACGGCGAGATCCTCGTCGGCACGCTCACCCTGGCCGATCTCCTGCGCGGGCTGGCACCGCGGCCGTCATAGGCAGCCCGAAAGGTTGCGCGACCAAGAATCCTGGGCGCGCTGTCTTCTTGGGACCGGCGCCGCCGGCCTGCCGGCCCGAGACACAGCCCGGGCGCTCCACAATCCAGCGGCCTGCTTGGGCACTTTTCTTGACTCTCTTCAGACCCCACGGTACCCTGCCGATCGGTTCCAACCAAACTGATTCCCTGTCATCAAGGAGGCGTTGAGTGAGCGTCCAACAGCCTGTGAAGGAACAGTGGGGCACCCGCATCGGCCTGGTTCTGGCCATGGCCGGCAACGCCGTCGGCTTGGGAAACTTTCTGCGTTTTCCGGTGCAAGCCGCGCAGAACGGCGGCGGCACCTTCATGATTCCCTACTTCATTTCGTTCATCCTGCTCGGCATTCCCATGATGTGGATCGAGTGGGGTGTCGGCCGCTACGGCGGCCGGTTCGGGCACGGCTCCGTTCCGGGCATGTTCGACGTCCTCACCGACCGCAAGAAGCACTGGGCCAAGTACTTCGGCATCCTCGGCGTCGTCATGCCGCTGGTGGTCTTCATCTACTACACCTACATCACTTCGTGGATGCTCGGCTTCAGCTTCTTCAGCCTCACCGGCAAGTACTTCGGGCTCGGCGACGATGTGCAGGCGCGAGCGGAGGGGGTGCGCAACTTCCTCGCCACCTACCAGGATGTCGGCGACACCAGCGGTGTCGGCGGCTGGATGCCGATCCTCTTCTTCGCCCTCACCATGGTCTTCCTGGGTTGGGTTCTGTCCCGCGGTATCCGTGGCGGGATCGAGAAGCTAGCGCTCTACGGCGTGCCGCTGCTCTTCTTCTTCGCCATCGTTCTCCTCGTGCGCATCCTGACCCTGCCGCCGGCGGCAGCCTCGCCGGCAGAGGGCCTCAACTTCATCTGGAACCCGGACTGGGCGAGCCTGGGCAACGCCAGGGTCTGGGTGGCGGCGGCCGGCCAGATATTCTTCACCCTCTCGGTCGGCATGGGCAGCATCCAGACCTACGCCTCCTATCTGCGGCGCAAGGACGACATCACCCTGACCGGCCTCTCCACGGCGGCGACCAACGAGTTCGCCGAAGTGGTGCTCGGCGGCACCATCGCGATACCGGCGGCGGTCGTCTTCTTCGGTGTCAGCGGCGCGATGGCGATCGCCCAGGGAGGCAGTTTCGACCTCGGCATCGTCGCCATGGGCACGGTGCTCGGGGAGCTCGGCGGCTCGCAGATCTGGGGCTTCATCTGGTTCTTCCTGCTCTTCATCGCCGGCATCACCTCCTGTGTCGCGCTCGCCAGCCCGACGATCTCCTTCCTGCAGGAAGAGGTCGGCATGACCCGCCGCGGCGCCGCCAAGATGGTCACCCTGCTCGGTATCGGGATCGGCCTGTTCCACATCTTCTTCCTCCAGCACGGAGTGCTCGACGAGTGGGACTACTGGGCCGGCACCTTCGGCCTGGTCGTTTTCGCCGCCATCGAGATCTTCCTCTTCTCCTGGATCTTCGGCATCAACCGGGGCTGGGACGAGCTGCACGAGGGCGCCGATCTGCGGATCCCGGCTTTCTACAAACCGGTGATGAAGTGGGTAACGCCGGCGTTCCTCGCCATCCTACTGGTCTGGTGGGGCTGGACCGAAGCCGTACCGAAGCTGATGATGGACGGAGTGGCGGCCGAGGACGTGCCCTACCTCTGGGTCGCCCGGGCGATGATGGTGGCGATGGCGCTGACCGGTATCTGGCTGATCAAGCGTTCGTGGGCGCGCAAGCAACTGGACGGCTAGGAGGGAACGCGATGGAACCGTTTGCGAAGTTCTTCATGTTGATCAGCATGGGCTGCGTCACCGTCTTGGCGGTCTACACCATGGTCCGCACGGTCCGCGCCCCGCCGCTGTCGTCCGACGACGACGAGTAGCGGAATGCACCCCGTTCAGGGGGCCAGCAGGAGCTCGAGCGCGAAGACGAGGATCGTGGCCGTGACGACGGCGCGAACCCAGCGGTGGCCCTTGAGCACGGTCAGGCGAGCGCCGAACAGGCCGCCGGCGAGGAAGCCGAGGGCCAGGACGCCGCCGGTCAGCCACTCGACCCGGCCGTCCCAGGCAAAGATCGCCAGCGCCAGGGCCGTTAGCGGCAGGATCGAGAGAACCTTGACTGCATTGCCTCGGACCAGATCGAGGCCCAGGATCGAGGTCAGCGCCAGGAAGAGGAAACCGACGCCGGCTTGGACGAACCCGCCGTAGACCCCGGCGAGAAAAAAACCCAGCGTCGGCAGCGGTCCGATGCTCGAGCCTGACCGAGCCTCTCCTCCGCTCGGCCGACGCGGCATCCACAGCGAGCCGAGCGACAGCGCCACCATGAGCAGTGGCAGGATCTCGAGAAAGAGCGCGTCGCTGGTGCGCAGCGCAAGCCAGGCCCCCAGACCGGCTCCGACCGTCGCCGGGACCGCGGCCCAAACGGCCGCTCGACGGTCGAGAACACCCTTGCGATCGAAGGACCAGACGGCGGCGAGGTCCTGAGCCACGATTCCCACCCGATTGGTAGCGTTGGCCACTCCCGGCGGCACTCCGAGGAAGATCAGGATCGGCAGCGTGATGAAGGACCCACCCCCGGCGATGACGTTGATCACTCCTGCCACCAGCCCTGCGGCGAGGAGAAACAGGTAGGTGCCGCCAACCTCCATGTCCGCTCGCTTGCGCCCCTACCCGAGCAGCCGCGCGAGGAAGTCGCCGGCGCGGCGCTGGAAGTCTCCGGTCCACTCGTGCCCACCCTCGAAGAGGCAGGTTTCGACCGTAGAGCCCAGGCTCTCGAGCAGGCGCTCGTCGTTTTGCCACTTGCCCTCGTTGTACCAGTCGTCCTCTGTGCCGCGGCCGATCAGGACGGCAGGGCGACCCCAGGCCGGAGCCGCGGCCAGCTCCGGCGGCACGTCGCCGGCCAGGGCGATCACGCCGTGGCAGTCGCTTCCCGCCGCCGCGGCCGCACGGTAGGCCATCGCCGTCCCCTGGGAAAAGCCGGCGTAGACCCGTGGGCTGGAGATCTCGAGCCTCTCGGCCAGGGCTGACAGGGTCCGATCGACGTAGGCCAGGTTGGCCTCGATCGCCAGCTGGCGATCCTGCTTGGTCATCCAACAGGCCACGACCTGGCCGTCGCGCCGGTTGTAGAACCGATTGAGGGCCTGGATGCTGACCACGTGCCAGGCCCTGTTGCCCGGGATCTCCATCAAGGCCTGCAGGATCGACTCCGCGTCCTCGCCGTAGCCGTGAAAGCCGACCAGCAGCGGCGCGGCGGCCGTCTCCGTGGCCGCCCGCAACAAGTAGCGCCCGGTGACGCTGGCCTCGACGTGGCCGACGATGATTTCGTTGGCGCTCACCGACGAAACCAGCCCTTCTTCTTTTGTCGCAGCGGTTCGCTCAGCTCGCGCACCGCCGTCGCGAGCGGCCCGGCGGCCGCGCCGCCATGCTCCTCGATCAGCCGGACCAGCGCGCTGCCGACGACGACCCCATCGGCGACTGCGCCGACCGCGGCTACCTGGTCGGGAGTGGAGATTCCGAAACCCACTGCCAGCGGATGGTGCAAGCGCCGCCGCAGCGCCTTGGTCTCCCGGATCAGCTCGGGCGCGAGCTCGGCGCGGTCACCGGTCACCCCGGTACGAGAGACGTAGTAGACGAAGCCCTGGGCGAGCTCGTCGACCCGCCGGATGCGAGACTTCGTACTGGTCGGCGCGAGCAGGAAAATCGGCGCCAGCTGCTCAGCCGCCAGGGCGTCGACGAACTCAGGCACCGCCTCTTCCGGCGGCAGGTCGAGGCAGAGCACGCCGTCGACCCCCGAAGCCGCTGCGCGAGCCGCAAACTCGCCTACCCCCTGGGCGAGGATCGGATTGAAATAGGAGAAGAGCACGATCGGCACCTGCCAGCGCCTCCGAGCCCGCGCCACCAGATCGAGCACCCCGGCCAACCGGGTACCGCTCGTCAGCGCCCGAACCGCCGAGCGTTGGTTGACTGGGCCATCGGCGATCGGATCGCTGAACGGGACGCCGAGCTCGATGACGTCGGCCCCGCCCTCGAGGAGGGCCTCGATCAGAACCAGGGTCGTTGTCAGATCCGGGTCGCCGGCCATGATGAACGCAACGAACGCCGCGCGCTTCTCCGAGGCGCAGCGAGCGAAGGCCTCGTCGATCCGGTTCATCACTCCTCCTCCGCCTCGGCCGCCGTAGCCGTCGCGAGATCGTACTCGCGCACCGACTCCAGGTCCTTGTCGCCGCGACCAGAGAGGTTGACCAGGATCAGGCGGTCGGGCGCGAGGTTCGGCGCCCGGCGGAAGGCCTCGGCCAGAGCGTGGGCACTCTCGAGGGCCGGCAGGATGCCTTCGCCGCGGGCCAGCGTGTGGAAGGCGGCGACCGCCTCGGCGTCGGAAGCCGTTGTGTACTCGACGCGGCCGAGATCGTGCAGCAGCGCGAGCTCGGGCCCGATCGCCGGATAGTCGAGCCCGGCGGAGACCGAGTGCGTGGTGGCGATCTGGCCCTCGTCGTCCTGCAGCACGTAGGTTCGCGTGCCGTGCAGGACGCCCAAACGCCCGCCCTGGAAGCGGGCCGCGTGCTGCCCGAGCCCCGTGCCGGTGCCGCCGGCCTCGACGCCAATCAAGCGCACCTCGGGGCGGGCGCTGAAAGCACTGAAGAGTCCGAGCGCATTGCTGCCGCCACCGACACAGGCGATCGCCAGGTCCGGCCACCGCCGGCCGGTCAGCCGCTTCAGCTGTCGGGTCGCCTCCTGCCCGATCACGAGATGGAAGTCGCGCACCATGCGCGGATAAGGCTCGGGGCCGAGCACCGAGCCGAGAATGTAGTGAGTGTGCCGGACGTGCGTCACCCAATCGCGCAGCGCCTCGTTGATCGCGTCCTTGAGCGTGCGGCTGCCGCTGTCGACCGCCGCTACCTCCGCTCCCAAGAGACGCATGCGGTGCACGTTGGGCCGCTGCCGCCGCATGTCCTCCTCGCCCATGTAGACCGTACACTCGAGCCCCAGCAACGCGGCCGCCGTCGCCGTCGCCACACCGTGCTGGCCGGCCCCGGTCTCGGCGATCACCCGCGCCTTGCCCATCCCCCGCGCCAGCAGCGCCTGCCCCAAGGCGTTGTTCAGCTTGTGGGCACCGGTATGCAGCAGATCCTCGCGCTTGAGGTAGATCTGCGCGCCGCCGAGCTCGGCGCTGAGCCGCTTGGCGTGGTAGAGCGGCGTCGGACGCCCGGCGTAGTCCGCCAGCAGCGTCTGCAGCTCACGCTGGAAGGCGCGTCGCTTTCTCGCTTTGTCGTACGCCCGGGTCAGTTCCGCGAGCGGAGCCATCAGCGTTTCCGGCACATACTGGCCACCGTACTCGCCGAAGTACCCGTCCTTGTCCGGCCCGGCCTTGTCAGCCACCCTTCACCTCCTCGACCAATCGCTCGATCGCGGCAACGTCCTTGATGCCCGGCGCCGACTCCACCCCCGAGCACACATCCACGCCACCCGCCCCACTGCGCTCCAGAGCCTCGCCGGCGGTCGCGGGCGTGATGCCCCCGGCCACCAAGGTCGGGCGAGCCACCGCCACCGCGGCGATTCTGTCGTACGGCCAGCTCACGCCGCTACCACCGTAGGCCTCCGGGCGCCGGACGTCGAACAGAAACCCCCAGCACTCCGGGTACTCGAGCAACTCCAGCGGCGCGAAATCCACCATCGGATCGACCCGGAACGCCGGCAGAGCGCGCCCGCCGAAGGCGGCGACCCAGTCAGCCGGCTCGTCGCCGTGAAACTGCAACAGATCGAGCCCCACCAGGCGATCGTTCGCCTCCACCTCTTCCGCCGAGTGATTGACGAACACTCCGACCAGCTGGACCCGCCCCCGGACCGCGTCCGCCACCTCGCGCGCCTCGGGAGCCTCCAGGTGGCGCGGACTCGGCGGATGAAAGTTCAAGCCGAGCAGATCCACCCCGAGCTTCGCGCAGGCGAGAGCATCGTCGACGCGAGTCACACCGCAGACCTTGACCAACGCAGAGCTCATCGGAGGCCGAATCTACCCCAACCCTCAGCCGCGAGCGACCAGCACTGGCGCTGGGAAAGCTCTCAGATTCCGACTTCCCGGGCTCGCGCTGGGATCTAGCAGCCCGTGGCAGAAGTCCTGTGGGTCGCGCGGCAAGGGCTTACGGCACAGATGCCCACGGCGTCGCGACACGCCGGCGATCCCCTCGGCCCGCATCAGCCAAGCTCGACTATCTGAGAGGCGGGGTCAGGCTTCGCCCTCGGCCTCGGTTCCTTCGATGCAAAGTAGCTGTGTCGGGGTGCGCACTAACAGACAGCCATCGGCGAGCGCCGGTGACGCCACCACGCGACCTTCGGGCAGCGGGTTTTCGGCCAGG
>JAPUJD010000213.1 GCA_027296385.1 Acidobacteriota bacterium
CCCGAGGCCCTGGCCAACGGCGTCGAGCGCATCGTCGTCAACATGAGCCTCGAGCCGGGCGAGTACACCATCGGCGTCGGCATGCGCGACGAGATCGGCGCGGTGACCTCGTACCTGACAGTAAAGACCTCCGACGTGGCCCCGTCGGGCTGAGGGCGGGCCTGCCCTCTCTGAACGGCCTCTGGAGGCAGCCAACCCGCGTTTCTCACCCTATTCCGACTGTACGCCTGCTTCGGTGCGCTCGGATCTTCGCAGGCTAGCTTGCCTCGCCCTCGGCCGGGGCTTCCTGCCGCTTGTACTCCTTGAGCTTGCGTTGGAGCGTGCGCAGACCGATGTTGAGCGCTTTGGCGGTATTGGCGCGATGGCCGCCGTGGAGCTCCAGGGTCTCGACGATGGCCTGGCGCTCGATTTCTCTCATCGTCCGCGGCGGGCCGTCCGTCGCCTGGATCCGCGAGCCCCCCACAGAGCTCGACACCATGCGCAGGTCGGCCGGTAGGTCGGCGCGCTCGATGACGGCGCCCTGGTGGAAGATGACCAGGGATTCGAGCACATTCTTGAGCTCTCGAACGTTGCCGGGCCAGGCCGCAGCCTGCAGCACCTCGCAAGCTGCCGGGCTGAGGACCTTGCGCTCACGCTCGTGCTCGGTGCAGAAACGCTCCAAGAAATGCTCGGCCAGGAGCGGCACGTCTTCCGGCCGCTCACGCAAGGGCGCGATGTTGAGCGTCACGACCTTGAGCCGGTAGAAGAGATCCTCTCGGAAACGTCCCACGGCGACCTCCTCTTCGAGGTTGCGGTTGGTCGCCGCGATCAAGCGGAAGTCGATGTCGATGGAGTCGATCCCGCCGACCCGGGTGATCGATCGCTCTTCCAGCACGCGCAGAAGCTTGACCTGGAGCTTCGGGTAGAGCTCGCTGATCTCGTCGAGAAAGAGTGTGCCGCGGTGCGCGTGCTCGAACTTGCCGATCTTGCGCCCGATGGCGCCGGTGAACGAGCCCTTCTCGTGGCCGAAGAGCTCGCTCTCCAGGATGTCGGATGGGATGGCACCACAGTTGAGCGCCAGGAAGCGCTCGTTGCGCCGTGGGCTGGCGTGGTGCAGGGCATTGGCGACCAACTCCTTGCCGGTGCCGCTCGCGCCGCAGATGAGCACGGTGGAGCGGGTCGGGGCGACCAGACGCATCTGTTCGAACAGCCGCTCCATGGGCGCTGAGTGGCCGATGATGGCCTCGAAACCGAAGCGCTTGTCGAGCCTCTGGCGCAGACTCGACACTTCCTGCTTGAGCATGCGGTTCTCCAGCAGGTTGGTCACACGCTTGCGCAGCTCGTAGAGGTCGACCGGCTTGGTCAGGTAGTCGTCGGCCCCGACCCGCATGGCCTCGACGGCCGACTCGATCGAGCCGTAGGCGGTGACCAGGATGACGTCGAGGTCGAGCTCGCGACTGCGGACCGCATCGAGGAAGGCGAGCCCGTCCATGTCCGGCATCCGAAGGTCGCAGATCGCCAGACTGGCCCCAGGGCGCCGTTCGAGGTGCTCGAGCGCCGCGCGCGCGTCGTCGAAGGTCTTGACTCCGACGCCGATCTTCTCGAGCGCCAGGCCCATCGACTCCCGCGAGCCGGCCTCGTCGTCGATCACCAGGATGGTTGGCGAAGCCCTCATAGGATGGCCATTTTGGCACATTCCGAGCGGGCCCAGCAGGCCTGGCAGGATGCCGCCGACAGATAGCGCCCGGACGCCGTCCGTGCGCTACCGACGGGTGCTTCGCCTACTCGTCTTCTTCGCTGTCCGGCGAGTCAGCGACATCGTCGTCCTTCGACCCGGCAGCCGGCTCGTCCAAGGCGACGTCCTCGGCCTCGTAGGTCTCGGTGTAGCCCGGGACTGGCGGCAGAGGCGCCACGATCTCCTCGGCCCGAGCCCAGCTGTCCGCCGTCCCGAAGCGGGTGAGCACGGCGGCTCCGAAGCCGATGGTCCACGCGGCCCACGACACGATTGCGCCGAAGAAGATGAACATCCCGGCGATGAAACGCATCGGCGCGATGCCGAAGTTGAGCAGGTCGCCGATGATCGACAGGCTTGCGATCAGCAGGAAGCCGACCAGTACCAGCCAGAAGGGGCTGCCGAGCCGCCAACCGAAACGCTCCTCGGCCCAACTGCCGACCCGCCCGGCTACGGCCACGAAACCGAGCCAGCCCACGATACCCAGGGCTACCACGCCAAACGGCAGCACCAGGAGCAACGGAATACCGATGATCGAAATAGCCAGGAACACCGCCAGCATGATGATCATCGGGATGAATAGCACCTGAGCCAAGAGACCGACGAGTCCGGTCTTCCATGGCTCCCTTGCCACCCGTCCCTGCATGCGCTCGATCGGCCTCCTAAAGAGGAGCAGCGACAGCCAGGCCAGACCGGCGAGAAAGAGCAGCTTGACCAGCCCCCAACCGACTCCGGTCCACCATCCCCAGGGGCTGAAGTCGAAGTCATGCGAGCGGTCGTGGCGGTTCCAGCGCCGCCAGTCTTTCCACGGACCGAAGGAGAAATCGGCGTTGAACGCCGCCTCCTCGACGCGGCCGTCGACTTGCGCCCCGTCAGCTTGGTATACGCGGCTTCCGAAAGTGGTCACGTCGCCATGGACGTGGGAGCCGTCCTCCAGCCGGATGGGGCCGCCGATGGACGTCAGGTCGCCGACGACCTCGCCCTCGATCGTGGCACTACCGCCTATGACGGTGGCATCTCCTTCGACCCGGCCTTTGACCTTGAGCACGCCGCCGACGACGAGCACATCGTCGGTCACTTCGCCCTCGGCCACGGTAAGACTGCTGCCGAAGGCGATCTCGGAGTCACCTGAACGACGGTAGTGCTTCTTTTTCTCCCGCCTCGCCCGGCGGTCGGCCACGGGCTCGCTCTCCACGTCCGTCAACGCGTCAGCGGCATTCTCCGCCACCACGACGACGGCCTCGTCCTCAGCCGGGAGGGCGACGGGAATCGCCAGCATCTCGCGGCGTTCCGCCTCGTCGAGGGCGGCGAGCGCCAGCACCAGGTCGGCGGCCTCGGCGCCGAGGCGCACTCGCAGCTCGTCCGTCCCGACCTCGGTACCGTCGAGGGCGATCGCCGAGCCCAGGACCTCGATGGCGCGCGGACCGGAGCCGGCCTCCCGCGGGGTCAGGAGAAGGCCGTTGCTCAGCTGCAGAAGCTCGAAGGTCTGATCGAGGCTCGCCCGCAGCGCGGCCGGCGAGTCGAATTCGACGGCGCCGGCGAGGGTGCTGGCCGCCAGAGCCACGGACAGGGCGACTAGTACGGATCTACCACGACTCAACATGACGAGTACTCCTCTCAGCAGCCAAAAGCGAGCTCAGGGCACCAAGCGCCATCAGACTGGCAAGGGCACAGCCCAACACGAGCACCAGGGTCTCCGGACCGGAGAAAGCGGCCGCAACTGCCTCCCCGGCGCGCAGCAGGGCCTTCATAGCCGTCCCGATCTCGGCGCCCAATCGGGTCAGAGCAATCATGGCACGCGAACCCAAGCCGACAATCAGCCCCGCACGGCTCAAAGCACTAGCGAAGCCGATGGCACCGATAGCGGCTACAAAGCTCGAGACCAGCCAGACACCGAACGCTCCCTGCCAGATCCACGGTCGGGCCGCGAACCACGGTCTGCTACCAGCCAGAGGTACTCCGCTCGCCCGCAGCACGCGATCCGCGAACCCGGCGGGAACGCTGGCTGACGGCAGCGAGCGCAATAGCTCACCGAGGGCCTTTTCGGCCTCTGGGTCGTCGCCCGCCCGCTCGTGACGAAGCCAGCGTGTCAGTGTCCTGTCGAGCCTTCGATTCATGACATCCATCATCCTCATGCGACCCTACGTCGGGCGCCGGCTAGAAGTTTCGCTCAGTCACCCATTGGCTCCCAGCCGCGCTCACTCAGGACCCGGACCAAGATCTTTCTCGCCCGGTGTAGGTGGGTCTTGACTGTCCCCAAGGGAAGATCCATGATCTCGGCAATCTCCTCGTAGGCTAGCCCCTGGACGAAACGCAGTTCGACGACGCTCCTGTAGTCGGGTCGTAACTCGCCGATCGCCTCCACCATGGCAACTCCGAGATCCCGTCCCCGCAGGACAGTCTCGGGTGAATCGACCTCGGGACCCGAGAGACAATCTAGCAGATCGGGTGCGTCCGCATCCGGCTTTTCCAGCGGTACCGTGTCGAGCCTGCGGCGACGCAGGGCGTCGATCGCCGTGTTGTGGGCGATCTTGAACAGCCAGCTCGAGAACTTGCGTTCGAGCTGGTAGGAATCGAGCGCGCGAAACGCCTTGATGAAGGTCTCCTGAGCCAGATCCTCGGCCCAGGCATGGTTGCGCACGACGCGTAGGAGAAGCCCGAGGATGGGCTGTTGATAACGCTCTACGAGCGCCCGGTAGGCATCTTCCGAGCCGCGTTTGGCGGCAGCGATCAGCTTTTGGTCCGATTTCGCCATGGTCCCTGCGGGCTGGCAGACATTCGGCCCCTGACAACGAGAGTTCAGGACGTCGTAGTGGAGCTAGTGTCCCGTGCCGTAGGTTCGGGACACCTGGCGCGAAGCCGACGTGCGATGATTCGCCCATGAGCTTACCGGAGCTGACCCGGCAGGACCTCCAACTGCTCGGGACCCGAGGCATCACGGCCGACAGCGCGCGGGCTCAGCTCGAGGTCCTGCGCTCGCCGCCGACGCCGCCGCCGATCCTCCGGGCCTGCGTGTTGGGCGACGGCATCCGACGGCTCCCGGAATCGGACCACGCGGCGCTCCTCGAGCTCTGGCGTGATGCGGCCGAGCGGGGCAGGATCAGGAAGTTCGTACCCGCCTCCGGTGCCGCGACCCGTATGTTCACCGACCTCGTCACCGCTGAACCGGACGGCGAAGCGACCGATGCCATGCGCACGTTCTTCGAGCACCGGGACGACTTCGCTTTCGCCGCAGAGCTCCTCGTCGTCGGCGGACCGGAACCGAGCCATCTGGGCCTGGCGCAAGCCCTGCTCGGAACCGACGGGCTGGACTACGGGGAGCGGCCCAAAGCCCTCATCCCCTTCCACACGTACCCTACCGGCCCACGCACGGCCTTCGCCGAGCACCTCGTGGAGGCCGCCGGTTACGTCACCTCGGGCGGTAGCACCCAGGTCCACTTCACCGTCACCCCGAGTCACCTAGCCGCCTTCGAGGAGCTCCTGGCGGCGTTGCGCGGAGCCCTCGAAGCGAGGCTGGGCGTGGGCTTGGAGGTCGATTTCTCCACTCAGGACCCGGCCAGCGACACCCTCTGTCTCGGCGAAGACGGGGCGGCTTTTCACACCGCCGGCAGCGAACTCCTGCTCCGGCCGGCCGGGCACGGTGCTCTGCTGACCAATCTCCAGCTCCTCGGTGGCGACATCGTAGTGGTGAAGAACATCGACAACATCCTGCCGGAAGATCGGCAGCCGGAGGTCGTGCGCTGGAAGCGGCTGCTGATCGGCGCTCTGGTCCAGCTGGAGGAGGTGCTCGGGGTGATCGAGCGCCGGCTGGCGAGCGGATCGCTCGGCCCGGACGCCGCGGCCGCCGAGCTGGGCGCGCTGCTCGACCTCGAGCCGCCCGCCGCCGAGCCCGGCGCTTGGGTCGCCGACCGGCTGCGGCGGCCGCTCAGGGTCTGCGGCATGGTTCGCAACGAGGGCGAGCCCGGCGGCGGGCCGTTTTGGATCGCCGACGCCCAGGGACTGGCAAAGCCGCAGATCGTGGAATCGGCGCAGATCGACCGGTCGGATCCGGTCCAGGCGACAGCATGGGACGGGGCGACGCACTTCAATCCGGTGGATCTGGTCTGCTCTCTACGCGACCGAGCCTCAAAGCCCTACGATTTGGCTCGCTTCATAGATCCGGCGACAGCTTTCGTCAGCCGGAAGGAGCACGAGGGACGGGGGCTTTGGGCGCTCGAGCGGCCGGGCCTGTGGAACGGTGCGATGGCGGGCTGGAACACCGTTTTCGTCGAGGTGCCGGCGGCGACTTTCGCGCCGGTCAAGACAGTGCTCGACCTACTGCGGCCCGAGCATCTGCCGGCACCCTGACCTTCGGGGCTGCGCAAGGAATCGAGCCTTCGAAGGTCAGCCGCCCGACGCTCGAGCACGCGGGCAGATCTTTCCGCTCCAGGTGCGGCGCATTCCGCCGCTCGACTGAGCACTGCCAAGGGAGTTTCTACGAGCTTGGTTCGACGACCGGGCTCGTCCTCTTCTGGCCGTGGGTTGCTGTGCTAGCATTCACCTAGCGGCATCGACCCAGGCCCCCTGCTGACGCGGGAGCAACCCATGAAGCTGCCTTCCATCAAGCTCGGCCCGACGCCCAAGGCCTGGGACCTCGTCGCCGCCGCTTTTCTCGTCGTCGCCGCCGTGGCGGCCGGTTTCAACTGGATCGAGGCACAGAAACCGGCTCCCGGGGCCTCTCTCTCCGGCGGCATCACCCTCGCCTTCGTTCTCGCCCAGGCGGTCATCGCCTCTGCCAGTCTGATGGTCCTGGGCAAGACAGCCAAGGAAGGCACGCTGTGGGGCAATCTCGCGGCCGTAGGGGGGATGTTGGTGGGTTTGAGCGGTGTGCTGTTGGCCGCCGCGCTTTGGATCGCAGCCTGAGTTGGCCGTGCCGGCACGGCGAACTGGAGCTGCCGGCCATATGCTCCCGGCCAACCACCGGTCTACGATCGGGTAGCGCCCGCGGCGACAGATCCGGCGCTGCGGACGAAGCGTAGGTGAGGGAGACACAGACCATCCGCACTGTTCAGCACGGAGAGACTGATGAGTGAACCCCTGATCGAAGCCCGGCCGAAGGCGAGCCGTGGCACCCTGGTCGTCAAAGCCGTGGCCGGCGTCGCCGGTCTCGTAGGCCTGCTCTATTTCGGCCGCCTGGTCGGCGCCTACATCCCCCAATTCGCCGAGTGGGTGGACGGGCTCGGAGTGTGGGGACCGATCGTCTTCGCCCTGGGCTACGCCGTCGCCACGGTGGGCTTCATTCCCGGATCTCTGCTGACACTGGCGGCGGGCGCTATCTTCGGCCTCGCCAAGGGCACGGTGACGGTCTTCTTCGGCGCCACCCTCGGGTCGGCGTTGGCCTTCCTCATCGCCCGCTACCTGGCCCGCTCCGCCGTCGAACGCCGGATTGCCGGCAGCGCAAAGTTCGCCGCCATCGATCGGGCGGTGGCCAAGGAAGGCCTCAAGATCGTCACCCTGTTGCGGCTGGCTCCGATCTTCCCGTTCAATCTCATGAACTACGGCCTCGGTCTGACCAAGGTCTCGTTCCGCGACTATATGATCGCCTCGCTCGGCATGATCCCCGGCACCTTCCTCTACGTCTACTACGGCAAAGCCCTCGGCAGCCTGGCGGCGGTCGCCGGCGGTGTCGAGGTCGAGCGCGGAGTCGGCGGCTGGATCACCTTCGGCGTCGGCCTGGCGGCCGCGCTGGCGGTGGCCCTCTACGTCGCCCGCATCGCCAAGCGCGCCCTCGAGCAGGAGGTCGAAGATGTCTGAGCTGCTGACCCCTGTCGTCGCCGCCAGCGCCCACGACCGCGAGCTCGTAGCCAACGTGCACCCGCCGGACTGGGTCAATCCCGAACCGGCGGAGCGCTACCATCTGGTCGTCGTCGGCGGTGGCACGGCCGGACTGGTGAGCGCCGCCGGAGCGGCGGGCTTGGGAGCGCGCGTGGCGCTCATCGAGCGCAACATGCTGGGCGGCGACTGCCTAACCGTCGGCTGCGTGCCGTCCAAGGCGGTGATCCGTGCCGCCCGCGCCTGGCACGATGCACGGATGGCCGCGGCCGAGTTCGGCGGCCCGGCCGTTTACGGGGGCGGCGACTTCGGCGCGGCGATGGAGCGCATGCGACGCCTGCGCGCCGGGATCAGCCATCACGACAGCGCCGAGCGCTTCACCGGCCTCGGCATGGACGTTTTCATCGGCAATGCCACCTTCGTCGCCTCCGACGCGCTGGAAGTCGGCGGCCAGCGCCTGCGATTTCGCCGCGCCATCATCGCGACCGGGGCCCGCGCCTCGGCACCGCCGATCCCCGGCCTCGAGGAGGTAGACTACCTGACCAACGAAACGCTGTTCAATCTGACCGAGGTGCCGGAGTCGCTAGGCATCATCGGCGCCGGCCCGATCGGTTGCGAGATGGCGCAGAGCTTTGCTCGCCTGGGTAGCGAGGTCCATCTCATCGAGGCGATGGACCGCATCCTGACCGTCGAGGAGGAGGACGCGGCGATTCTCGTTCGCCGGCAGATGCTGGCCGACGGGGTCAAGATCTACTGCTGCGGCAAGAACACGCGGCTGGAGCGCACCGCCGACGGAAGAATCCGCATCACGGTCGACGCCGACCTCATCCATGGTGATCAGCAGCACTACGACCTCGGCGTCGACGAACTCCTGGTCTCGGTCGGGCGCAAGCCCAACACCGACGGCCTGGGCCTGGAGGCGGCGGGCGTCGAGTACACCCAACACGGCGTGACGGTGAACGATAACCTCCGGACCTCGAACAAGCGCGTCTTCGCCGTCGGCGACATCGCGTCGCGCTTCAAGTTCACCCACGCGGCCGACGCTCTCGCCCGTATCGCGATCCAGAACGCCCTCTTCTTCGGCCGCAAGAAGGCCAGCGACCTCGTCATCCCCTGGTGCACCTACACCAGCCCCGAGGTGGCCCATGTCGGCATCTACCCGGACGCCGCAACCAAGCAGGGCATCGAGCTCGACACCTTCGAAGTGCCGATGGCGAGCGTCGACCGGGCCATCCTCGACGGCGAGACCGACGGCTTCCTACGCGTCTACACCGCCAAGGGCAAGGACCAGATCCTGGGGGCCACCGTGGTCGCCGCCCATGCCGGCGATCTCATCGGTGAGATCTCTCTGGCGATGACCAACGGCATCGGCCTCGGCAAGATCTCGGCCACGATCCATCCCTACCCGACCCAGACCGAGGTGATCAAGAAGGTCGGAGACGCCTGGAGCCGCACCCGGTTGACGCCGAAGGCGAAGAAGTTCTTCGAGCTCTTCTTCCGGCTCTTCAAGTAGGGGTCGCCGGCCCGGTCAGCCTATAGACTAGACAGTGCGAACTCCCGCACCGTAGTTCAAGCAGATACCCCCGTTCAAGGACGACCATCGATGCTCCGCAGCCTAGCTCTCGCCTTGATCCTCGCGACCCTCGCTCTCTCCTCGGCCCAGGCCGAGACCCGTGACTCCACCTGCGCGCCGACCTCGGTGCGGGTCGATGAGCGAAGGATCGAGATCTGGTGCGCCGAGCCCGTGGTGCTCAACGAGCGCTCGCGGGATCGATTCCGGGTGGTGCAACGCTTCGCCTTCCCCATGGTGTCGCAGAACTTCCAGCCGCAGTTCGGTAGCCAGGTCAAGCTTCTCGACTACTACCTCGAAGTGGCCCAGAACGCGCTCCTCAACTCACGGCGCCTGCACATCTGGTTCGAGAGCGGCTACTCGCTGTCCCAGAACTACGGCTGCGATCCGACCGACTGCCGCGAGATCGTCGCTTTGGCGATTACCAACGAGCCGGCCGTGACGCCGCCGGAGAGCGCACCGCTCGCCGATCAGTAGGCCCGGACGGGACACTAGTCCCCGCGATCGACGAGCGAGTACGCAGCGGGAACGACGACCAGCGTCAACAGGGTCGAGGTCACGAGGCCGCCGATG
>JAPUJD010000214.1 GCA_027296385.1 Acidobacteriota bacterium
GTCAGCGGCGGCACGCTCAGCAGGCAGAGCAGGGCAAGAGTCAGTTGGCACCAGCGCGATCGCAAGAGCATTCGGGCTCCCTCTTTCGTCAAATGGTTGGTCAGAATAGCAGTCCGTGGCACAACGTAACGCCCGGGCTTCGTCCCGGGCGGCCTTGGTCCCTGCCCCAGTGCTATTTTGTCTTCAGGTGTGCAGCCACGACGGCACGTCTCGGCGTCGAATGTCGAGATTCGGCCTGGGTTGACGGCTACAATGCACAGCCATGGCAGCCTTCGCCGCACTCGTGTGCCTAGCGGCCTATGTGCTCGGTTACCGGTTCTACTCGAAGTATCTCTCCGAGCGGGTTTTCTCGCTCGACGACGCCCGCGCGACGCCGGCTCATACCCTGCGCGACGACGTTGACTACGTGCCGACCCGCAAGTTCGTGCTCTTCGGCCACCACTGGGCTTCGATCACCGGCCTGTCGCCGATGCTCGGCCCCGCCGTGGCGGTGATCTGGGGCTGGCTGCCGGCGATGCTCTGGGTGGTTCTCGGCGCGCTCTTCGTCGGTTGTGTGCACGATTTTGGCGCTCTCGTCGTCAGCATGAGAGCGCGTGGACAGTCGATCGGCAAGGTGGCGGAAGGCATCGTGGGGCCGCGGGCCAAGACGCTGTTCCACTTGATCATCTTCTTTGGCATCGCGCTGGCGATGGGTGTGTTCGTCTACATCATCGCGGTGTTGTTCTCGATCTCGGAGGTTTGGGACCCGCAGGAGCCCCTGGCCGCCGGCTCTTCGTTCCCGACGGCGGTGTTGCCCTCGGCCGTGCTGATCGTCGTTGCCATGGTGATGGGGCACCTGCTGTATCGGCGAGGCTGGAAGCTGGCGCCGCTGACCGTCGTCGGCTTCGTCATCGTGCTGGCGGGGGTCTGGGGCGGGATGCGCTGGCCGTTGCTCGGGCTCGAGCGCAGTGCCTGGCCGGAGCACGGGGGCTGGGTCCTGATCCTTCTTGCCTACTCGTTCATCGCCTCGGTGCTGCCGGTTTGGAGCCTGCTGCAGGCACGCGATTTCCTCAACTCGCTGTTGCTCTATCTCGGGCTGGCCCTATCTTACTTGGGGCTCTTCGTCTCGCGGCCCGAGTTCGCTGCTCCGGCCTTGCGACTCCACCCTGAGGGCGCGCCGAGCTTCTATCCCTTCGTCTTCATCGTCATCGCCTGCGGCGCGGCCAGCGGATTCCACTCCCTGGTGTCGTCCGGCACGACGGCCAAGCAGATTGCCCGCGAGACCGACGCTCGTGCCATCGGCTACGGCGGCATGGTGGGGGAGTCGTTGCTCGGGCTCCTGGCGGTCCTGGCCTGTACCGCCGGCCTGGTCGGTACGGCAGGGATCACCCCTGCCGAGATGTGGTACGACACCTACGCCAACTGGGGTGTCATGCAGTCCCTGGGCCAGAAGATCGGGATCTTCATCACCGGCGCGGCCCACTTTATCGAAGAGCTCGGCGTTGCCGATCATCGGACGGCGACCGCTTTCGTGGCGGTGGTCGTGGTCTCCTTCGCCCTGACGACGCTCGATTCGGCGACCCGCCTGCTGCGCTTCAACATCTCGGAGATCGGGGAGACGCTGGGCTGGCGTTGGCTCGGCAACCGCTACGTGGCTTCCGCTCTGGCTGTGCTCTTCATCGCGTTTTTTGCCTTCTACGAGGTCGGTGGCCGCCCCGCCGGCCTGGCGCTCTGGCAGCTCTTCGGGACGGTCAACCAGTTGATGGCGGGTCTGGCGCTGCTGGTGGTGACGCTCTACCTCTATCAGCGCCGCCGCAACTACTGGGTGACCGGCGTGCCGATGGTCTTCATGCTCGCCTCGACGCTCGTGGCCATGATCAGCAACCTGCGGCGGTTTCTGGCCCAGTGGGGCGAGGGCGGCGCGATTCTCTTCGTCATCGGCTCGATCCTGCTGCTCCTTGCTGTCTGGTTGGCTTTGGAGGCCGTAGCGGCGCTGCGCCGGTCCCGGCGCGACGGGCCGGTGCAGGACATGGAGATCGTTTAGCCGTCGCGGTCTGGTAGATTTCCGCCGCATGAGTCGAAGGCCCCTCCTCGCGGTCGCCCTGGCGGTCTTGCTTGGCGCGGCCCAGCAAGCGGCGGCGAGTGTTGCTCCGAGCGTGCTCGTGGTGAGCGTCGACACCCTGCGGGCCGATCGCCTGGGCAGCTACGGCTACCGTCGCGACACCTCTCCGCGCGTTGATGCTCTGCTCGCCGCTGGGGTCCGCTTCAGCCGCGCGCGCACCCCCGAGCCGTTGACGGCTCCGGCGCTCGCGACCATGCTGACCAGCCTCGATCCGCACGAGCATGCGGCGACCCGCAACGGCTTGAGGATGCGGCCGGACCTGCTGTCGTTTCCCAAGATCTTCAAGCGCCGGGGGTACGACACCGCGGCGTTCGTCGGCAACTGGACGCTGCGCGACAAGGTCAGCGGCCTGGGTGAGCATTTCGAGACCTACAGTGAGGTGCTCGACAAGGCTCGATGGTTCGGCCTGTTCAAGAGTGAGGCCACGGCCGAGGACCTGACGAGGCGCGCGCTAGAGTGGTTGCAGCAGCGGCGCGACGACGACCGGCGCTCGCCCTTTGTGCTCTGGGTGCACTACGTCGAGCCCCACGCCCCGTACGTGCTCCAGCGCGGTTTCGTCGACCAGGTGGGCGCCGGGGCGAGCAGCGACAGAAGCTATCGTTACGACACCGAGATCGCCTTCGTCGACCACCACATCGGCCGCCTTCTCGATGGCGTTGCGGAGTGGGTGCCGGCTCCCGATCTGATCATCGCTTTTCTCGCCGATCACGGCGAGAGCCTGGGAGAGCACGACTACTGGGGGCACGGCCGTCATCTCTACGACGCCACCCTCCAGGTGCCGATGGGTCTCGTGTGGCCGGGTCAGATCGAACCGGCGGTCATCGACGCTCCGGCGTTGATCACCGATATCGGCCCTACGCTCCTCACCCTGGCAGGTCTACCGGTGCCCGACTTCTACGCCGGCTATGACTGGGCCCCGGTCGTGCGCGGTGAACGTGTCCTGCCTTTCGGGCGCGTGACCTACTACCAGGCCCACAAAGGCGCGGTGCAGCGCCGTGACGCGCCACAACGAGTTCGTCAGCAGGGACTGCTCGAGGTGGCGCGGATCGAAAACGAGGCGAAGGAGATCCTGCGCGTCACCAACGACCGCCGGTGGGTGTTCGACCTGACGGCCGATCCGGCGGAGAGACGCTCCGTGGTGGCGCTCGCGACGGAGCCGTCGGGCGATCTGGAGGCTTGGCGCCGAAAGGTCCGGGCCGGCCTCATCCGGTCGGACGAGCTGCCGCCACCGGCTCTGGATGACGCTGACCTCGAGGCGTTGCGCGCTTTGGGTTACATCGACTGAGCCGAGGTGCAGCTACGGCATCGACTCCTCCTCGCGCCTTGGATTCGCACCCCAAGCCCTTGTCGCGCGACCCGCGAGGGTTGTTCAGCAAGCCCCTAGCGCACCCGGTGGATCGACCAACGATCGATCCAGCGCTCGCCGCGCACGACCTCGTAGTGGTCGAACTGAGCGACGGTGAGACAGGAGTGGTTCGGCAGGATACGCAGGCGCTCGCCGACGGGCCGGGAGAGTGACAGCTTGCCATGCTCCTGGGAGAGTACCGTCACGCGAAGATCGGCGCTCAGCCGCGCCGCGCCGTAGTCCTCGAAGACTTCGCCCAGCGTCCGGCCCGGCTCGTGGCCGGGGTCTTTCGACAGGGCAAGGGCTCCGGCGTCGGTCACCGCGTGATCGGGGCACGACGAGACGACGCTGGCCAGCACAGTGACGGCACAATCGGCGACTCGGCAGGATCCCAATTGAACTTGCGTGTAGTCGAAGAAGACGTAGTTGCCTGGGCGCACTTCATCGATGCCGGTCAGGTCGGTCACGGCGGTCATCGCCGGCGTCGAACCTATCGAGATCGCCGGTACTTCGACTCCCGCTGCCCGCAGACGGCCGGCGCAAGCGACCATGACGTCGCGCTCCTGCGCGGCGATTCGGCGGGTGATCTCGGGAGAAGAGGCGTCGTAGGCATGCCCGGAGTGGCTGAGAATGCCATCGAAAGTAAGCTTGGGAGTCGCTGCCAAGCGGCTGGCCAGCTCGACAGCTGCCGCGCTCTCGGGGTCGACGCCGGCACGGTGGTAGCCGCAATCGATCTTGAGCCAGACGTGCAGAGGCAGGCCGAGGCTACCGAGGGCGGCGAGCGCTTCGGGGCTGTCGACGACTAGCCGCAGCGTCACCCGCGCCGCCAGTTCGGCGATCTCGTCGAGGCGAGAGAGGACGACGGGGAAGGCCCAGGTGAGATCGTCGATCCCATGGGCGGCGAAGAAGCGAGCCTCCTCCAATGTCGCCACGGTGGCCCCCGCGCTGGAGCGTGCGAGCTGCAGCGCGGCGACCTCGGCGCACTTGTGGGTCTTTAAATGCGGGCGCAGTCTGACCCCGAGGCGCTCGGCCTTGGCCGCCATGGCCTCTATGTTGGTCTCGGCCTTGTCGAGATCGAGCAGCAGCGCCGGGGTCGGCAGGGAGGCGAGATCGGGGCTCATCCGGCGGTAGCGTGTTGCAGCCCGCGAACCCTGTCAAGAGCAGAGGCTTCGCCTGGCGCGACACATACCTCGACCAGTAAGGTAGTGCCTGGCTAGAAGCGGAGGCTGGCGCCGAAGAAGGCGCCGTCCAGATCGAGGTCTATGCGATCGTCGTCGTCATCGAACTGGATCTCGATCGAGCGATACCCGGCGATGGCGTGCAGGGCGCCCCACAGGTGGACGCGGACGCCGACCTCGAGGTCGGTCTCGTCGCCTTCATCCGCCCCGACGAGCGTCGTGTACTCAGCGAAGAAGTGCAAGCGGTCCGAAGGCTCGAGGTCGATCGCTATCCCGGCCGAGCCGAAGACCGCCTGGAAGCTCTCGGGGATCGACTCTGGCAGCTCGAGGTCGGGCGCGGCGAGCCCGGCCTCACCGTCGAAGCCCTTGATCTCGATCAGCGGCCCGACACGAAAGCGATTGTCGGATGACGCGAGAAACTGCCAGGCGAAGCCGGCACGGAAGTAGTCGAGAGTGAGCTGGGACGCGACCCGGGTGCTGACCGTGAAGGTTTGTCCAGCGAAGGTGATCGAGCGGCTGACGACGGAGTCACCGGCGAAGTCGAGCGGTACGGCGGAGAAGCGGAATTTGGTTCGGCGGGAGGGATAGAAGGTCAGCCGTAGATCTTCGAAGGAGTCTGCCTCCAGCCCGAGATCGGTCTCGAAATCGATCTCGGTGCCGAAACCCGCTTCCAGGATCTGAATCTGGCCATTGATGCTCGGGTCCCAGCGCCGGACCTCGACCTCGATGCGTGCACGATCTGCGGCGAAGCTAGCGGAGCCAGCGAGGGTCAAGAAGGTGAGAATACGGGTCGTTCGCCGCAGCATGGTGGTTCCTCGTAGGGTGGGTCGTGCTGCCCGCACCATGCGCGAAGGACCTGGCCGGCCCTATGAAGTCCGCCACAAGTGGTCGGGCCAGAGGAACCAGAGCTCGGCTCGCGGTGGCTGCTCGAGCTCGAGCGCCTGGCGAACGGCCTCGACGTAGATCTCCTCCTGGGCGCTGTAGACCTCGATTCGCGCCTCCAAGGCATCGGAGCTGTCGAGTCGGTCGGTCTTGAAGTCGGCGATCACCCAGGCACCGTCGTCGGGATCGCGATAGAGCAGGTCTATCGTGCCCCCCAGAAAGTCGATGGCGTCGTCGCCTTGTGCGGCCGGCAGGAGCAGGGGAAGCTCGCGGGCGACGATCGACGGCCGGATCGCGAGCCAGCGTTGCCACAGCTCGCCGCTGCCGAAACGTGCTAGCAGCTCGGTCGCACGCTCCCGCGCCGGTCCGGCATCTTCGGCCGTGAGCCAGGCGCCGAGCCGCTCGGCGACCCTGGTCCTAGCGAGGTCGAGCTCGACATTGGGATCGCCTGCCAGATCCCACTCCTCGAAGCCCCGATGAATCGTGGTGCCCACGACCATGGCGAGATCCCGAGTCAGGAGCGCCCTGCGGCCGCCCACGTCCGGCTCCTGGTGGCCGGCAAGTTGGGCGAGACGCCTCGCCGCTTCGCTCGAGGCGACAGTCTGTCGCGGCCGCTCCATGCGCCGCGCTGCCTCGGTCGAGCGAGTTTCGAGCGCCGCCTTTTCAGCCGCCATGCCCTCCGCGGTCGGTAGCCACGTCGGGACTCCGTCTCGTCGCCGAGGGGTAGCTCGGCCGGCGGCCCGGCCGAGGAAGCGCCAGCGGATGCCGGACTCGTCGAGCCAAGTGCACTCTTCGGCCTGGGCGCGCTCAGCTAGTTCGCCGGGGCTGCTCGCCAGACCCCGGCGCGAATGCACGAGATCGAGCTGGCTGCGCGCCTCGGCGGCCGAGCGTGGCTCGATCTGTGCCGGCCAACGCCCGAGGAGCACCACGCGTTGGCGCGCCCTGGTCAACGCGACATAGAGCAGCCGGACACTCTCCATCGCCTCGATCTGATGAGCTCGCTCGACCACCTCGTACCAACGTGGCGTGGCGCTCGAGAGCAGGCAGTACTGCGGCTCCTCGCTGCCGCGCCAGCGCCGATCGACATCGAACAGCTTCAGGTCGTTGTCGTGGCGGTGTAGGGCGTGCATCTGTGGCACATAGACGTGGTCGAACTCGAGGCCCTTTGCCTTGTGGACGGTCAGCACCTGGACCGCGTCCTCTCCGGAGTCCTTGGGTGGTGCTTCCTGGGCGTCCGGCGCCTCTTTCAGGCTGCGGCGCAGGGTCCGCAAGATGGCCAGCATGTCGTTGCCGCGCTCGACCATCGCCTGCTCCAGGCGACGGAAGAAACGATCCAGGTTGGCGAGCCGGAACTTGCCCTGATAGCGCGCCGCTTCGGTGACCTCGATCAAGCTGAGGTGGCGCAACCGATCGATGAAATCGGCCGCCGTGTCGCAGCGAAAGGAGCGCCTGAGGACGGCCAGCGCTTCGAGCGCAGCGGCCACGGAGTGCTGCCATCCGGCGATGCGCTCGATGCCCGGTATGTCGTCCGGGAGCTGCGCCGCGGCGCGATCGACGCATTCCAGCAACTCTTTCAGCGCCGGGCTCGAAGGACCGGCGACGGCACTGGCAAGGCGCGGGAAGTCGTCCTGCCAGAGTGGGATCAGCGCGGCGTCCGGGAGCCCCGCCGAGGCTGAGCGTAGGAAGGTGACGAGGGAGAGGTGGTCGAGCGGATCCACCACCGCCCGAACGAGGGCGGCGGCGTCGATAATCTCCTTGCGCCGGTAATAATGCTTGTCGCGGGTGACGATGAAGGGCACACCGGCGTCGCGCAGCGCCGCGAGGTAGGCGTCCATGCGGTGGGTAGAGCGGAAGAGTAGCGCGACCTCGCTCCACCGCACCCCGGCCTCGTCGTGGAGGGCGCGGGCATCCCTGGCGATCGCGGCGGCCTCGAGCTCGGCGGTTTCTTCCCCGAGAGTTGCCGGTCCGCCCTCGGCGCCGCTGGTCGCCCACGACACCCAATACTCGACCGGCGACCAGTGGGTCCCTTCGAGGCGCGAGCCCGAGTGGTGGGGCTCGAGGCCGACAAACGGCGGCTGCAGGCCAGCCGTCTCCTCCATGACCGGCGCCACGATCGCGGTCACCTCCTCGAGCACTGGCGGATCGGAGCGGAAGTTGCGCACCAGGCGGTAGCGCGCGCCGCCCTGGGCTAGCGCCTCGGTGACGAAGCCCTCATAGGCTGCCAGGTCCGCATCGCGCCAGCCGAAGATCGACTGCTTGGGGTCGCCGACGAGAAACAGTCCCGGTCTCCCGGCCTTGGGGCCGTCGAGAGCCAGGAGCCGGACGATCTCGCTCTGCAGCGGGTCGGTGTCCTGGAACTCGTCGACCATGAGCTGTTGGATTCGCTTCTGTTCGCGCCGGCGCAAGTCAGCGCGTTCGACGAGCAGGGCGTGAGCTCGAGCCAGGAGATCGGAGAAAGTCAGGATGCCGCGCGCCGCGGCCTGGCGCTCACACTCGGCCAGCAGGGGAGCCAGGGCACGGCGAGCGCGGTCCAGGCGCTGGGGGTGCATGCGCGTCAGATGACGCAGCATCGAACGCAGCTCGCCGGCCGCAGCTGGAAAGGCGGCGCCGTGGGGTTCCAGCACCGAGCTCTCCCCCTTGGTGTAGGTGCCGTGCCTCCACGAGCCGAGCTTGGCAAAGTGCGCGTCCCAGTCCTCGGCGAGCTCGTCGATCAGCTGACCGAGCTGTGTGAGGTCGGCCGGTGGTTGCTCCAGACTCTGCCGCGTCCGGTCGATTGCGTCGGCGATCGCGGCGGCCTTGTTACCGGAGGTGACCCGGCGCAGCTCGCTCCCGCCAGCGGCGACGAATATCTCGACGACATGCTGGAGGCGATCGGCGAGCGCCGCGATGGCGGTTGGCGACAGCGGATCGACCTCGAGCGCGCGCGCTTCGAGCCCCATCGAGCGCAGGCCCACGAGGGTCTCGACCAGGCGGTCGGGTCCTTGGCCCTGGGCCGCCAGGTCGGCCAGCGCACTGCCACGAGGTCGTGCGTAGGCACGCCGCACGGCCGCCTCGACGACTTCGTAGACGATCTCCTCGGTGAGCCGAAGGTCGGGGTCGATGCGCAGCTCCGGATGCAGCCCGGCCGCGAGTGGGTACGAGGCCAGCAAGCGGCGGCAGAAGGCGTGAATGGTCTCGACCGTCAGGTGGTCGAGCGCTCCCAGCAGGTGGTGAGCGCGCCGGCCCAGGACCTCGGGGCCGTCGAGCGACAGTAGATCGGGCTCGAACCCTTTCAGCGCCGAGTCGCCGCCGCTGCTCAGCTGGGCCAACGCGGCCGCCACCCGGGTGGCCATCTCGGCGGCTCCGGCTTCGGTAAAGGTGATGGCCACGATGCCTCGCAGTACCTCGGCCGCGATGCGCTCGCCGCTGGCTTCCTCGCCGACACGCTCGGCCGTTGTCCGCCAGCCACGGTCGAGAGACCAGGCGAGAACGCGTGCGACCAGGGTCGTGGTCTTGCCGGTTCCGGCACCGGCTTCGAGCACGAGGGTGCCCTCGAACTGGGTCTGGGCGGCCCGGCGGCCCGCGGCGTCGGCGTCGAGCACCGAGGCGCGATCGCTCACTTCCCCTCCACTGCCGGCAACCGCCACGAGGTGAGCAGGATGAGCTCGGCGGGCGATAGCTCGGATCGAGCGAGAAAGCGCTGCTGGCGTTTCTCCATCCACTCACGCAATCGCCGGCGGGCGCCCGAGTCGCCGCGCAGGCAGGCGTCGCGCACTGCGCAATACTGGCAACGCTTCGGCTCTTCGTCGCGATCGGGCTGCACCAGGCGGGGAAAGAAGCTGCCGGCGTCCCAGGTGGCGAGAGCGGCTCCCGCGGCGGTGGTGAAGGCCGACTCCAGCTCGGCGTCGTCGGCACCGATGCGCACGTCGCGGACTCCCCTGTCGTTTTCGGTCTCGGGGTGGAGGAAGAGATACCGGCCGCTGTCGCCGGGCTGACCCGCGGCGAGCGCGTAGGCGACCGCTTGCAGGCGCTCGCCGCGAGCGACGCTTTGCAGCAGGTGTTTGCGGCGTGACCGTGGCTGCTTGGCGCTCGAGACGGTGCGGCGGCCGGTCTTGTAGTCGGTGAGGATCAGTCCGCGGTCGCCGAGGTCGAGGCGATCGGCGCGGAAGTGGATCGCACGTTGGGCGCCGGACGGGTCGGGGATGTCGAGTTTGCCCTCGAGCTCGACGCCGAGAACATGGAGGCCGGCCTCGGACGTCCAGTCGAGCTGCCGGGCTCGGTCGAGGAATGGTGCGACGGCTCGACCCAGCACTCGGGCGAAGCCCCCGATCGCGATGCCCTCCTCGCGGCACAGCGCCTCGGCACAGCGGTAGATGATCGCCTCGAGCTCCTTGGGGTCGGGCCAGGGAATGGCCTGGGGAATCCGCTGGCGCGCCTGAGCCAGGTCGCTCACGTCGTCCGTCAGGCCGCGGCGAACGATCTCTTCGAGCACCTCGTGGACGAGAGCGCCGATCAGAAGCGGAGTGACTCCGGGCAGCGCGGCCAGGGGGTCGGGTACCGGCTCGAGTCTCAACATACGTTCGAGGAAAACCTGCCAGGGGCAGCCACTGAGGCGTTCCAGGGTCGTGACATAGAGCCGCTGTTCGCGACGCGGCCCACCCGCCCGCGAACTGCCGACAAAGCCGAAGTAGGGCCCGAGCTCGAGTCGAATCGAGGCGCCGGGGCTCCCCGACAGGGGATCGATCTCATCCAGGATCGCGGTGCGGGCCCGGGCCACGAGCGAGCGCTCGCGGCCGTCATGCGGCATGAGGTGGGGAAGGACCTTGGCGAGCCGCGAGCGCGTGCCCTCGAGGGCGATGGCGATGCCGTTCTCGAGCGGGCTACGGGGCACCGCCTCTAGCTGGGCAGTGACCGGCCGAGCCAGGACCGGACTCTTCCAGTCGGCGCGGCCGGAGGCCCAGCGCAGTCGCTCGAGCAGGGGTGAAGGCGCCAGCGGGAGCTGGTCGTCGTCGGTATCCTGCCAGGAGAGGGTGACTCTCGGGCTCGAGGCGAGGAGCTGCGCGAAGAGAAAACGCTCCTCATCAAAACCGCTTCGTTTGTCTGGGAGATCCGGCAGCACGCCGAAGCCTTGGCGGCTGATCACGCCGCGCAGACTGTCTGGCAGCAGCGGATCCTCACGCACGACGCGCGGGAACAGGCCACGGTTGAGACCCATGACGAAGAGGTGCTCGCTGGTACGGCCCCGGGCCTCGACGACGTCGAGGACCTGGACTCCGCCGCCGCGGCCGCCGAGCGCGGTGCCGCCAAAGTCTCGCAACCGGGGCGCCACTCCCTCTACGAATTCGCCCAGGGTCAGCTGGTAGTCCGGTGGCAGCGCCTCCCAGACCGCGGCTCCCTGGAGCCGCAGTGCCCCTTCGGGCTTGTCGTTTCCCCAGAGCAGGTGCTCGCTCAGCAAAGCGTCGAAGGCCCGGCCGTGCGCCTCGAGGTGTGAGGCCTCTTCCCAGGCGGCAAAGTGCGAAGTCAGCTTGGCGGCCGCTTCGACTGCGGCGCCCAACGCTTCAGCTGGGACCTTGCGCCGGCGCAGGTAGAGGCCGCGAGCTGCACCCGTTGCGTCTTCGACCTGGCTGAAGCCGTGCCGCACCGGCAGCGCCAAGTCGTGGTCCAGCCGGTAGCTATCCTCGGCCAACGCGGCTGCCGCGGCCAATCTGCCGATGCCGAGGGCGGCGAAACCGGTGCGCAGATCTGCATGAGAGCGTCCGCCGAAGCGGCGATCGACGAGTTCCAGCCAACGCTCGATCGAAATCTCGTCGCGGCGTTGCAGGAGGTCGGAGAGAGCCTCGGCCCGCCTTCCCAGTCGGTCTTTGGCGCCCGGCGCGCCGTAGCAGGAGAACGGGAGCCCGAGACTGGCGAACTGGAGTCTGAGGGCCCGGGCGTAGGGCGCGATCTGGCGGGTGACGATGCTGATGGCCTCCGGTTTGACGCCCTGGTCGACGAGATCCCGCGCCCGCCGGCCGACCTCGCGCACTTCGCCGTCGGTGCCGAGGGCCCGGAAGAGGTCGATCTGGGGCGCCGCGACGGGCTCGACGGCCGCAGCCTCCACGACGCGAGCGCGCGTCTCCAGTCGCTCGCGAAAACGACGCGTGAAAACGATCCCGGCATCCGGCACGTGAGGAGCGACCGGATCCGGCGGTTGGTCGAGATAGAGGCGACCATCGTAGCGTTCGAGCAGGGCCTCGAGCAGGTCGGTGGCGACGCCCGTAGCGTCGGCAAAGCCGTAGACCCAGACCGAGCGGGCCGCGAGAGCTGCCCGGAGAGGGCCGTGTCGGACCTGCTCGGCGGCGGCGGCGAGCAGGGTCGAGCGCCGCCCGGCGCCGAGTCGAGCGAGCTCTTCGACCGTGCCGGCGGCGACCCGGACGAGCGACTGGGCTCGGCTGATCTCGCGCCGCGAGGCGATGCCTCGACCGTCGGTCGCGAGTGCCTCGACGAGGCCCTCGGTGTGCGCCGGATCGAGGCCCGCGTCGAGCAGATCTCGGACCGAACCCAGGAGAGCCGAGTAGCCGTCGGTGAGATGTCCGAGAGCCTGCTGGAGGGGCCGCTCGTGCCTGGCGAGGCGGCGGGCGAAGAGCGGGAAGAGATCGCTGCCGGCCAGTAGCCGCCCGGCCATATCCTCCGTGATCT
>JAPUJD010000215.1 GCA_027296385.1 Acidobacteriota bacterium
GGGCGGGCAACATCGTGCAGCCGGCCCTGACCGCTGACGGCGACCTCCTGATCAGTGCCGGCGGGCTCACCGGGGGACTCGGCATACGCCGCTTCGCGGTCGCGCGGGCGAGAGAGCTCATCGCGAACGCCGAATTGCGCGGATCCGGCGGATGGACGATCGAAGAGGGCTGGACGTCAACCGGGCTGAAGCCCAACTTCAGCGACTTCGTCGTTCACGACGGCCATGCTTTCGGCTTCGACGGGCGCATTCTCGCGTGCATCGACCTCGAGGACGGCAAACGCAAGTGGAAGGGCGGGCGCTACGGCAGCGGCCAGCTCGTCCTGTTACCTGACCAGGACCTGCTGCTGGTGATGTCGGAGCAAGGTGAGCTGGCGTTGGTCGCGGCGGCTCCCGACCGGTTCACGGAGCTCGCCCGGTTCCCGGCGATCGAGGGCAAGACCTGGAACCACCCGGTGCTGGTCGGCGACCTCCTGCTGGTTCGCAACAGCCAGGAGATGGCCGCGTTCCGGCTGTCTCTCGCGGGCTCGACACTCGGATCGTCGGCCTCTGCCTCTGCTCGAGGCTGGAGATGAGAGAATGAGAGGATGAGCTCGACAAGGCGAAAAGTTCCTCGCGCAACCCTGGTCCTGGTCCCGTGGATTCTTCTGGGAGGATGCGCCGGCTACCTCGAGCCGCACGACTCGGGTCCCGACAAGGTAGTCCTGTGCCACAAGGGCAAGAAGACGATGCAGCTCCCGGAACCTGCAGTCCAAGCCCACCTGAATCACGGAGATCGTCTGGGGCCCTGCAGATAGAACCCGTTGAGCACGCGGGTAATGATCATCGTAGGGCGGACTCCACGGTAGGCGAGTAGCTCCCGCACGGCGCGGATGTCGTAGCCATCCGGCAGAGGGTGGGTGGCGAAGCCATGCCGGACTAAACTCTTCAGGCCCCTCCGGCATCCAAAGAGTGTGATTGCCGCACTCCCCCTCGCCCGCGCCGGTCAGGCGACGACCCGAAGCGCCGTCATGACGCAGCGACAAATCAGCCAGCCCACTCTCGTCCTGAGCGCCCAGGCGGGTGACGTCGACGCCTTCGAGGACCTCTACCGTACGCACGTCGGCAAGGTCTACGGGCTCTGTCTGCGCATGCTCCGAGAACCTTCGAGGGCCGAGGAGCTGACCCAGGAGATCTTCGTTCTCGCCTGGCAGAAGCTCGGCTCCTTTCGCGGCGACAGCGCCTTCTCGACCTGGCTCTACCGCCTGGCAGCCAACGCCGTCCTCGGTCACCTGCGCGCGCAGGGTCGTTGGGACGAACGCTTCGCCGCCCTCGGTCAAGCGGCGCCCGAGCGCGCGGGGGACATCCCGCGGCCCGACCGCGGCATCGACCTCGAGAGGGCCATCGCGGCGCTGCCTCCGGCCGCTCGCATGGTCTTTCTGCTGTCGCAGGTCGAGGGCTACCGCCACCGTGAGATCGCGCAGTTGATCGGAATCGCCGAGGGCACCTCGAAGGCTCACCTCCACCACGCCAGACAACAGCTCAGAAAGGACCTCGACCGATGAGTTGCGAAGAGATCCGCCCCTTCCTGGAGGCCTACGTCGACGGCGAGATCGCCCCTGAGACGCGAGACGACGTGACCCGCCACCTCGACGGCTGCGTCTCGTGTCATCGAGAGGCCCAGAGCCTCTTCGCCCTGGCGGCCGAGGCCCGTGAGACGCTGGGGTCGGTCGAGCCCGCTCGCGATCTGTGGCCGGGCGTCGCCCGTCACATCGCCAGCGCCCAGCGTTTCGAGAGCCGGCGCAAGGCCCACTCCGCCTGGTGGCTCGCCGCTGCGGCGCTGATCGGCGTGGCGGTGGGAGCAGCGCTGATGCTGCAACGCCAGCCGCCCACGGAAGCGGTCGCAAGTCGCGGTGAGCCCGCGGCGTCGCTCGAGGTCACGCTGGCTAGCTGGGAACAGGAAATCCTCCAGCACAGAACCGCTCTGCTCGCTTCGCTCGACCGTCAGCGCGACCGCTTGCCGGCAGAGTCGATCCGGACGGTCGAAGAGAACCTGCTTCTGATCGACGAAGCGATTCGCGAGATCCGGTCTGCACTCGCAAAGGACCCGGACAACCCCAAGCTCAACTTCTTGCTCGCCAGTGCGTATCAGCAGGAAGTCCAACTCCTGAAGAGGCTCAGCAATGTCTAGCCTCCTCGACCAGAGGACTCGTACGATGAAAATCACAACCACTCTCCTGCTCGCCCTCCTCGCCATCCCGGCAGCCGGCGCAACCGTCGACGAGACTCGCGCGACCGGGCCCAATCCAGAGGTCTCGGTCGAGGCGATCCTGGGCTCGATCCGAATCGTGGGCTGGGATCGCAACGAGGTGCACATCACCGGCACCCTCGGCAGCGGCATCAAAGACCTCCAGATCACCGGCGACGAGGATGAGGTCGACATCGAGGTCGAGTATCACGAGCACCACCGCAAACTGCTCGACGGCGAGGCCAACCTCGAGATTTTCGTCCCGACGGGATCGGACGTCGAGATCGAAACCGTCAAGGGAACAATCGACATCGAGAACGTGAACGGGGATCTCGAGCTGCAGACGATTCACGGCGGCATTACCGTGATCGGCCCGGCTTCGCTCGTCGAAGCGGACACCGTGAGTGGCGACATCCGCATCTCGGGCTCCAACACCGACGTCGAGGCCAATTCGGTCGGCGGCTCGGTGATCGTCATCGGCGCGAGCGGAGACATCGAGATCTCGACGATGAACGGCGCCATCGAAGTCGACACTGCCAGAGCTGACAGCGTGGCGTTGGAATCGATGTCGGGCCCGATCGAGTTCCGTGGCGACCTGGCTGCCGGCGGCGACCTCAGTGTCGAAGCCTACAGCTCCCACGTCGTCCTGGTGTTGCCTTCAACCGTGTCGGCCACCTTCGATATCGAGACCCAGACCGGTAACATCGACAACGAATTCGGGCCCAAGCCGCAGCGGGTCGACGGCTTCATGCCGGGCAAGACCCTGGAATTCTCGCTCGGCGACGGCTCTGCCGACATAAGCGTCGAGAGCTTTTGCGGTAATGTCAAGCTTGTGAGAGACAACGGATGAGGGTCAGGGGCCGGGGCAGCTCGGCCCCGCCCGGTTAGCCAGAATGAGAGTGCGCACGCAGCTCAGCCTGGCGTTTCTGCTGCTCGCGGTCGTGCCCCTCGCCGGCATCATCCTCTATTCCTACTCGGCTTCCGCCCGCGCCTTCCGTGAAGCGGTGCAGGCCGAGGCTCAGGGCCTCGTCGACGAGGTCGGCGAGCGCATGGCCGGCATTCGCGACGACCTGGAGATTCTCGCCGGCAAGCTGGCCTCCCCCCACCTCGGCACCCTGCTGCGGACTGACGAGGCCACCGTCAGCCGGGCGGCGGCCGCCTATGTCGAAATGACACGAAGGCTCGAGGGCATGGAGGACTTGGTCGATCTGGTGGAACTGAGGTCTCTAGAGGACGGCACCGAGCCCGTCCTCGTCCACCCCTCACCAACTCTGGCCCAGGCTCTCGACAAGCTCCTGACCTACTCGCGCCGGGGTCCGGACTCGGGCATTACGTTCGACTACCTGCTGGCGACGCTCGCCAAGGGCGTTCGCCGGTACTCGGATCTGTCGCCGACCGAGCTCCAAGCGCTTGCTGTCAGCGATGCCCGCACTATCGATCTTTTGGGCTCCGAGGTCGCTTCGGAGTTCCGCTACGCCGGCCGCAAGCAGGGCGAGCTCAAGCTCCGGATCGTGCCCTCGGCCGTGCTGGAGCTGGTCCTGAGCGGCACAAGCGGAGATCAGGGCGAGGTGACCTACGTTCGTGACCGCGAAGGCGAGGTCTACGCCGACAACCCGGAACACCAGACTCTGGCCGAGACCTTCTTCCCGGCGGACACAGGCCAGTCCCCCGGCGACGACCTCGCGCCGCAGGCCATCGCCACCGACGAATGGGCCGTGGCCGAGACCAGAGACGCCGAGACCGGGCTGACGTTCGGTATCGCCCGCCCCATCCGTAGCGAGCTTCAGGGGATCCAGCGGACCGCGGTGCGCAACTTCTCCTACGGTCTCGGCATCGTGGTGCTCGCCATGGTCGGGATCTGGCTGCTCTCCGGACGCATGACGAGAACGCTGCGGCGGTTGACGTGGGGCGCCGAGATGATGGCCTCCGGAGACCTGACGACCCGAATCGCCGTGCACACCCGCGACGAGTTCGGTCAGCTCGCCGAGACGATGAACCGCATGGCGCTGCAACTCAGCGAGAACCAGGAACGCCTGCTGCGCGAGGAGGGGCTTCGTCGGCAGCAGGAAGTTCATCGACGTCTTCTCGAGGCGGAGAACGAGCGCCAGACCCGCGAGCTCGAAGAGGCCCGGACCTTCCAGCTCTCCCTGCTGCCGCGCACGCTTCCGGAGCACCCGGAGCTCGACATTGCGGTGTTCATGCGGACCGCCACCGAAGTCGGCGGGGACTACTACGATTTCTTCCCCGGCAGCAATGGCGCCCTGACCACCGCCATCGGCGACGCCGCGGGCCACGGTATGCGCGCCGGCACCATGGTCACCGTCGTCAAGGGGCTCTTCACCGCCCGCGCCGGCGAGATGGACTTACCACAGCTGCTGGAAGAAGCGGCCCACGCCATCAAGCAGATGAACCTGCGGCGCATGAACATGGCAGTGTCGCTCGTGCGCTACGCGCAGGGCCGGCTGACGATCTCGGCCGCAGGCATGCCTCCGGCCCTGCTGTATCGCGACAAGACCAGGCAGCTCGAAGAAGTGACCCTCGAAGGTCTGCCCCTCGGAGGGCTGGCGCAATCGACCTACCGCCAGTGGGACACGACGCTGGCCGCGGGGGACACACTGCTGCTGATGACCGACGGCTTCCCGGAGCTGCTCAACGGCGACGACGATCCGCTGGGCTATCCCAGAGTCCACGATTTGTTCGAGTCCTGCGCGTCCCGAGACCCGGAGGAGATCATCTCCGAGCTCTCGGCCGCCGCCGACCAGTGGACGAACGGTCAGCCTCCGGCCGACGACATCACCTTCGTGGTGATGAAGGCTCGCAGCACCCTACGAGCGAGAAGGAAGAGCCTCACTCCAGGCTGAACGATTGCAGGAGTCCAGATCTCGGTCAGCGACGAGGGGCGGGCGTCGCGAGCTCGACGGCGCCGCTTGGAGCGTCAGGGGCCCCTAGGGCACAGTCGTTGACCAGGCCGAAGTGTCTCCAGACTCGAAGCCGTCCTGGAAAATAATCATCGTGAAGAGCGCGTCCATCGACAGGTCGTCGACGTTGGCCG
>JAPUJD010000216.1 GCA_027296385.1 Acidobacteriota bacterium
TCTCGACGAGGGGCTGATCGAAGAGAATCGGCGCTCCTGCTGCAAATCCGCCTGCCGCCATCGCGACGCATAGTCGACGCGACAGCTGAGGGCCGGGCGCCCACGAGGTCCAACCGCCTCCCATGCTGCTGGCGCGGCCCGGCGGCGGCGTGAGGGCCAGGACTGAGCCTGGCCGACACTTCGCCGCCGGAATGTAGAGCCTGAGAGACCGTCACGCGGCGCAGTCAGGGCTTGACCGCGGTGATCTTCGCACTGACGACTGCATCCGCCGCGGCCGCCACTTCGTCCGCCGTGACGATACCGGCGGCGATCGCCTGGCGCACCTCGGGAACTTCCTGCACCATGTCGGCGGGGTAGGGCGTGGCACCGACGACCTCCACGTCGACGAAGCCCGCATCACGGATGGCCTGAAGGTATTCATCCTGCTGTGCCGCTCCGGCGATGCAACCGACGTAGGCTTCTACCGAGCTGCGAACGGATTCGGGCAGCGGCCCGTCAAGAACGCCACCGGCGCGCCGGTGGCGGCCGACCATGACTTTTGGCACGGAGAGACTGGCACGGCGGCGCCTATAATCAGCTTTCAAATGGCCGGGGAACCGAACATCGGGTGCAGACTTCTGCGGGCCGCTGGTGTCATGACGCTGGTGATCGTAGGCACGCCGGCAGTCTTGATGGTCCTTGGCGGGCTCGAGATCCAGGGGGCGACGCTGCGCCTGTCGCCCGGGCGGTTTGCCTTCTGGCTCGTCGCGGCGCTGGTCTACGCCGCGGCCTTCTGGTGGGCTGCCCGCGCGGTAGGCCGCGAGCAGCACGTCCGGCAGGCGCGGTGGTTGGTCGCCGTTCAGGCGGTCGCTGCGCTGGCCATGTTCAACCTGGTGTGTACCGGCCTCGAGAGCACCCAGTTGGTGGTGGTCTCGGCCCAGCTCGGCCTGTTCTTCCCCTTGCCGGTGGGACTCGTCTGGCTCCTGGCGCAGACGGGCATTCAGTCTCTCATCGCGCTTTATCACTGGCCGACCGACTTGGCAGTTGGGCTGACGATCGCCTTCACCCTGCCGTACTCGCTGCTCGCGCTGCTCATCTCGTACTCCGCTGCCCGGCAGACGCGGGCCAAGAACGAGCTGGCGAGAGCCAATGCCGAGCTGCGAGCGACCCAGGCGCTGCTCGCCGATAGCAGCCGGATGGCCGAGCGAGCGAGGATCTCGGACGAGCTGCATGACCTCCTAGGTCATCATCTGACGGCTCTGAGCCTCAATCTCGAGGCGGCGAGCCATCAGATCCAGGGCAAGGCACGAGAAAGTGTCGACAAGGCGCGGTCGCTAGCCAAGCTCCTGCTGAGTGACGTGCGGGAAGCGGTGAGTACGGTGCGCGGCCGCAGTCGGGTGGACCTGGCCAGAGCGCTGGCTCCCATCGTCGAACAGCTTCCGCGACCCAAGGTGTATCTCGATCTGGCCGATGACGTCGAGATCGTCGACCCGGAGCATGCGCACGCCCTCGTCCGCTGCGTCCAGGAGATCGTCACCAATTCCGCCAGGCACGGCGGGGCAGAGAACCTCTGGATCGAGTTCCGCTCGTCGGAGAACGGACTGGAGGTCCGAGCTCGTGACGACGGCCGGGGGGCGAAGGTGATCGCGCCAGGCCAAGGCCTGGCCGGCATGCGACGGCGGCTCGAGGAGCTGGGAGGGTGGCTTCGAGTGGCGAGCGAGCCGGGCGAGGGCTTCCTCGTCGAAGCCTGGATTCCGCTCCGGGGCACGTCGTCGTGATTCGAGTCTTCCTGGTCGAAGACCAGGCCATCGTGCGTCAGGGCCTGCGCTCGCTTCTCGACCTGGTCGACGACATCGAGGTCGTCGGCGAGGCGGCCGATGGGGAAGAGGGAGCGGATCAGATTCCTCTAGCCGCGCCGGACGTCGTTCTCCTCGATCTCAGGATGCCGAGGCTCGGCGGCCTAGGCCTCCTCGAGCGACTGGGTGACGCCGGTCGGCTGCCGCCGACGCTCATCCTCACGACGTTCGACGACGACTCGAGCCTGCTCGAGGGGATCCGTGCCGGGGCCAAGGGTTTCCTCTTGAAGGACGTCTCGCTCGATCAACTGGCCAACGCGATCCGCACCTTGGCCGCCGGCGGGACGATGATCCAGCCGGCGGTGACCGATCGGGTGCTCAAGGGCCTAGAGGGCATACGCCCGGAGTTCGAGAGCCTCGATCCGCCGGACCCTCTGACCGAGCGGGAGAGCGAGATTCTGCGGCTCATGGCGGGTGGTTACAGCAACCGCGAGATCGCCGGGGCGTTCGATCTGGCCGAGGGGACGGTGAAGAACCACATCTCGAGCATCCTCTCCAAACTCGGGGTCCGCGACCGGACCCGGGCCGTGCTGCGGGCCGTCGAGCTCGGCTTCATCAGCTGATCCGGACGCGCTCGTCGGGCGGGAGGCTGCGGTCGCCGTGAGAAGATCGGCCAATGAGCGGACGGGCAAGCAAGGCGAGCCCGCCGCACAGGCGGCGCGCCCAGCTGGAAGGGCTGTTGATCGTTGGCGTGGCCCTCCTTTTCGGCTGGGCGGTGACTTGGCCCCTGTCCTACGCCGAAGCGACGGCGAGTCGACCCCGGGCATGGAGGAGCGCGCAGAGGCGCTGAGACGGGTCGGGGAGGAGATGGTGGCCGAGGGTCTCCTCGACCCCGAGCACTACTTCGGGACGATCAACTGCAACGGCGTCAACGGTGCC
>JAPUJD010000217.1 GCA_027296385.1 Acidobacteriota bacterium
CGATCTTCATCTGAATGTCTCGCCGGTCCATGCCCAGGTGCCGCCCGAGGTGCGACCACGCGGCTACACGCGAGCTGGGCGTACTGTCGTCCTTGCCCTCGGCCTCGGCCAACAGCCCGGCGACCACGTCGTCGACGGTGATCTCGCTGCGCTTACTCATCTCGCCTGCCTGCCCTCAGCGATCGCCGTGGTGGATGTCGTTGCCGACGATCTTGTGGATCGTGCTGGCATGGAAGGCGCCGCCTTGCTTACCCGTGATCCCCTCGGCATTCAGGCGCTTGGCGATCCCGCCGTAGGAGATCCCGCCCCGGCGCCAGTCCATGATCCGGGCGATCAACACTTGCTCGCCGATGTCGGGGTGCAGCTCGTCGCCGTCGCGGACGTAGCCGAGTGGGGTGTGATTGTAGACCAGCCCCTGGCGCTTCTTGTACTGCAGCGCATCCCGGGTCCGCTCCCTGGCCAGTCCGCGCTCGAGCTCGGCGAAGCCTGCCATCATGGTCAGGAACATCCGTCCCATAGCCGTCGACGTGTTGATGGTCTGCCCGCCGACATCGATCAGGTGCATTGCGACGCCGGTGCGGTCCCAGGCCCGGGTCTGCGTGAGCGCGTCGGCGGCGTCCCGGAACAGCCTGTCGAGCTTCATGGCGATGACATGCTGAGCAGGGCAATCCTGGACCAGATCGAGGAGACGAGCCCCGCCAGGACGGTCGGCGAGCGGGATCGAGGCGCTCACACCCTCGTCGGCGACCACATCGACCAGATCAAGCTTGTGTAACAAGGCGTAACCCGTGAGACTCTCGCGTTGCGTCTCAAGACTGACGCGCACCACGACCCCTATCCTGGCCATTCCTGTGATGTCAGCGGCTCGTTGTGGGGCGAAGTGGACGGTGGCGAGGTCTGGATCTACGACACGAGAGGCCTTTCTGTGGACTGCTCCCACTACTAGGAGGCCAACATGGCACGCATCACGATCTCGGCGGCCGCCAAGCGCGGCTTCGCCTCCAGACCGACCCTCTACCGGGCGATCAAGGACGGTCGTCTCACGGCGCACCAGGAGGGCGACAAGAAGACCCTGGACCTGGCCGACCTGGTCAAGGTCTTCGGGGAGCCGGGCTCGAAGCCGGCGCCAGCGGCGAAGCTCGATGAAGCGCCAGGCCCCCCAGAATTCGATGATCCGCTCGACGGCATCTTCGAGGTGTAACAGCGTGACCTCGACCCTGACCACGCCCGACCCGAGCGCCGATCTCGCCGATATCAAGCGCAAGCTGGCCGAGCTCGCCCAGGACCTGGCCGTCGATCTCTTCGGCCAGCCATCCAAGCAGACCAGCTCGGAGTTGCGCTGGGGAAGGAAGGGGTCGCTCGTCGTCAAGCGGTCTGGACCCCGGCGGGGGTCGTTTCGGTCCTGGGAAGAGGATCGCGGCGGGTCGATGCTCGACGCCATCGCCTTCGCCCTGGAGATGCCCTTCGCCGAGGCCGTCCAATGGGCGCGTCGCTGGCTGGGCGAAGATAACAGGCCGAGGCCCGTCCGGCGCGCGCGCCCCATCATCGAGGACATCAACGCCGAGGAAGTGCGTCGCCTCGAGCTGGTCCGCCGCATCTTTGCCGAGGCGAAGCCGGTATCGGGGACCGCCGGCGAGGTCAATCTCAGAAGCCGCGCCATAGACCCCTCGACCTGGCCCGATAGCATCCGCTGGCACTGTAACTGCCTGATCTTCGCCACGACATCGCCCAAGGGCGAGATGACCGCGTTACAGCGCGTGTACGTCAACTCGGACGGCACCAACAAGGTCGATGAGGAGGGGCGTAAAATCAAGCTCAGCCTTGGCCCGCGCCGTGGCGGGGCTGTCCACTTCGTCGGTCTCGCGAACGGCCCAGTGTGTCTCGCGGAAGGCCCTGAGACGGCGTTGTCAGCCTGGTACGCGACCGGCTTCGAGACCTGGGCGGCGCTCGGCGCCATGGGCTCGGTCGACCTCTCGCCGATCGACGTCGAACGCAAGATTATCGTCTGCAAGGACGACGACAAGAGAAACGCACCGAGCAGGAAGGCGCTGCGCGACGCGATCAGGAAGTGGCGTGCCGAGGGACGCACCGTCCTCGAGATACTGCCCTTCGAGAGGTCGCGCAGGAACAAGGGCGACATGAACGACGCCCTGGTCGAGAACGGTCCTCAATACGTCCGCGAGCTCATCGAAAGAGCCCTCGCCCCGAGTACCGAAGGCGGCGACCACGGCCTGCATCTGATCGAGGCGCGCCGGTCATTGGCACGGGCGACGGTCGATGCCGTCGAGGAACTCTGGCGCCGCAGGGAAGGGTCTCGTAACCGCCACCGCCCAGGGTCTTGCCGGTACGGTTCGCGGCCATCAGGCAGCGCTCGCGGTAGGTCCGGCCGGCCCGGAAGAACTCTAGGTGCTTCGAGTACAGGGCCCGTGCGTAGATGACCGAGCCCGGATTGAAGTGCTTGTTGGCCGGCGCTTGCCATACCTCGTTTGCGTCCGGGTACAGCGCGTAGAAAAGCCGTCTCGACCTTTCCTCAGTGATGCGTTGGTTCAGATCCGCCCGGATCGTGTGCCTCATCCTCGGCGAGCACATCGAGAGCCTGGAGGAGAGCGATCTTATCGTCGAAGCTAAGGCTGTCATAGACACTGATCTCCGCCTCGATATGTTGCACCGCCTTGCCGTGGCCGCGATCCAGGAGGCTGTTTGCCGCAGCAACCCGGGCGGAGTGAGGTGCCTTTCGATCCTCCATCACCGATACCAGCGTCTCCACCGCTGCCCGCGTGTGCTGGCGCGCGGCATCGCGAACGTCGGTGATCTGCTTGGCGGTCGAGCCCTGAAGCTCCGCAACCCGCGCCACAATGTCGCCTTTTGTCGCCAAACGCGCCGCATGCTGTCGG
>JAPUJD010000218.1 GCA_027296385.1 Acidobacteriota bacterium
AGACTTCGACTGGCGCATCTACCACTCGGTCCACTTCGACGTGCACTACTACCCCGAGGAGGAGCACCTCCTCGAGAAGGTCGTGTCGTTTGCCGAGAGTGCCTACGACGAGCTGTCGCGTGCATTCGACCATCAGGTAAAGGACGCGATTCCGCTGATCTTCTACGCCACCCACGCCGAGTTCGAGCAGACCAACGTCATTCTCAACTTTATCCCCGAAGGCATCGGGGCCTTTGCGGTGCCGACGCGCAACCGCATGGTCCTGCCGGTCGATCTGCCCGATCCCGAGCTGATGCAGCTGCTCCTGCACGAGCTCACCCATGTCTTCCAGTTCAGCATGCTGTTCGAGGGGCGCGCGGCCAAGGGGCTGACGGCGCAACCGCCACAGTGGTTCATAGAAGGCATGGCGAGTTACTACGCCAAGGACGAGTCGGCCCGCGACAAGTCGTATCTGCGCGACGCCGTGGTCAACGACCGGATCCCGTCCTTGACGGAAGGCCGGGTCGGCGGCTTCTTCGCCTACCGTTTCGGCCACGCTGTCTTCGACTACGTCGAGGAACGTTGGGGGCAGGACGGCGTTCGCGACTTGCTGGCGGAGCTGCGCAACAATCTCGGTGGTCAAATGGGCCGGATCTTCGAGCGCACCTTCCAGATCAAGCCCGAGGACATGGACGCCGATTTCCGCCGGTGGCTGCGGCGCAAGTACCTGCCCGAGCTCGTCAGCATGGGTGAGCCGAGCGACTACGGCCGCATCTTCCGACGTCAAGACACGGTCTACGGCGGCGTCATGACCTCCCCGGCGCCGTCTCCATCGGGCGACCTCGTTGCGGCCTTCAGCACCCACAAGGGCGACATCGACATCGTGCTCTACGACTCCAAGAGCCGTGAGCTCGTGCGCAATCTGACCAAGGGACTCGACAACGACTTCCAGTATTACGTCGTACAGGAGTTGACCCTAGGCCGCAAGATGGGCCGGGATCTGGCCTTCTCGCCCGACGGCGACACGATAGCTTTCTTTGCCCGCCAGGGCCGAGGACGCAAGCTAGTTCTCCTCGACGTGCTGGCGGGGAAGATCCGCGACGTGATCGAGCTCGGGGTGTCGCAACCGTCGGCTCCGGCGTGGAGCCCGGACGGGCGGACGGTGGCTTTCGGCGGTTACCGCGAGGGCAGGTTCGACATCTTTACGGTCGATGTCGCCAGTGGCGACGTGGGGCAGATCACCAACGACGACATCTTCGACGGCGCGCCGACCTACGACCCGGACGGCAAGTCGATCGTGCTGACCTCGGTCGTCGCCGACTATGGCAAGCTCTTCCGCATCGCGCTAGACAACCCGAGTGAGCGCATCCAGCTCACCTTCGGTGACTCGCACGAGACGGACGCCGTGTTCTCATCGGACGGCGAGCGACTCTACTTCACCTCCGACCGCAGCAGCTCGGACGACATCTACGGCCTCGAGCTGGCGACCGGCGAGCTGACACAGCACACCAATGCGGTGACCAGCTGTTTTCAGCCGTCCGTCCTAGCCTCGCCCGACGGCAGGGAGCGCCTGGTCTATACCGCGTTCTGGAAACAGCGGCTCGACGTCTACGTGCTCGACCTCAAAGACCCGATCACTCCCGGGACCGTGATCGCTCAGGACGCCGAACCGGCTCACGACACGGTCGCCGGCGGTGACCTCGGCCGCTTCGAGCCCAGCATCGAAGTCGCGATTGACGAGGCCAACGTGGACAGATACCACCCCTTCAACTTCATCCTCGAGGATCTCGACTTCTACGTTGGAGTGTCGGACGATCAGACCTTCATCGGTCAGACGGTGGTGAGTTTCACCGACTACCTCGGCGATCGCAGGATCATCGCCACCTTCTTGGGGATCGAGAGCTTCCAGTCCTTCCAGGCGGCCTACATCGACCTCTCGGGGCGGCGGCAGTGGAGCGTGCGGCTCTTCGACAACGAGACGTTTTTCTTCGGCCAGAGCAGATTTGAGCGTGGACCTACCGCCTTCAAGCAGCTCGGTGTGGCCGGGTCGATCATCTACCCGATCAATCCCAGCCACCGCGTCGAGCTCGGCGTTGGCTACGTCGAGCGCGAGCTCAATTTCGAGATCTTCGCCGGCGTCGACAAGGCCCAGTTTTCGCTCGAGGAGATCCTGCAGCTCGTGCCCGAGCTGCAAGTGTTTGACCTCGAGGACCTGACGCCAGAGCAGCTGGCGGAGTTTCTGGACGAGTTTCTCCCCGGAGGCATCCCGGTTTCAGTGCTGGGCCCGCTGAATGACGAGTATGCGCTGCTCGAGGCGGCCCTGATAGGCGACACGGTGAGCTACGCCTCCTGGGGCGCGATCTCGGGTCGGCGGTGGCGCATTAACGTGTCCCATGCCCAGGACATCAGCCAGAGCGGCACGCTCTTTAGCAACCTGACGATCGACTGGCGCCAGTACCTGAAGATCACGCCGCGCAGCAATCTGGCGTTTCGTTTTTGGGGTTCGTTCAACGAAGGCGATAGCGCCAACCCGGTGTATTTCGGTGGGCTCGACACGTTGCGCGGATTCGAGTTCCGATCCCTCGTCGGTGATCAGGGCTTCTACGCCAACCTCGAGTTCAGGTTTCCGCTCATCGACCGGTTGTCTTTCCTGGGTATCGGAGGGGTGCGTGGGATCCTCTTCGTCGATGTGGGTGGAGCTTGGTTCGACAGCCTCGGAGGTTTCAATTTCTACGAC
>JAPUJD010000219.1 GCA_027296385.1 Acidobacteriota bacterium
TGGCTGAAAGAAGAGGCCAAGGTTGACGTCGCGGGAATGAGCCTGGAAGAAATGCGGGATGAGGCCATTCGCCTCAACCGAGAGGGACAGATGGTAGCCCCGATTCTGGGCAAGTCTATCCTTTACGACGGACGAAACGGAGAGCCCTTCGACCAGCCCATCACGGTCGGCTACATCTACATGATGAAGCTCATCCACCTGGTGGAGGACAAGATTCACGCCCGTTCTACCGGCCCCTACTCACTGATTACGCAGCAGCCCCCGGGGGGCAAGGCCCAGTTTGGCGGCCAGCGTTTCGGTGAGATGGAGGTCTGGGCCCTCGAGGCCTACGGCGCCGGCTACACGCTGCAAGAGCTTCTTACCGTCAAGAGCGACGACGTCGAGGGTCGCAGCAAGGCCTACGAGGCCGTCGTCAAGGGCGAAGTACCGGAGCCTCCAGGTTTGCCCGAATCATTCAACGTTCTCGTACGCGAGCTGAGAAGTCTCTGCCTCGACGTGGAACTGCTCAAGGTCTGAAAGGGGCGTCGTCATGCAACCGCTGCGCAGCTTCGACAAGCCGAACCCGATAAAGGACTTCAACGCGATCCAGATCTCGATCGCGTCGCCGGAGAAGATCCGCTCGTGGAGCCATGGTGAGGTCACCAAGGCCGAGACCATCAACTACCGAACTTTCAAGCCGGAGCGCGACGGTCTATTCTGCGCCAAGATCTTCGGCCCGATCACCGACTGGGAGTGCATCTGCGGCAAGTACAAACGAATGAAGCACCGCGGTGTCGTTTGCGACAAATGCGGCGTCGAAGTGACGCGTTCGCGAGTGCGTCGCGAGCGCATGGGCCACATCGACCTTGCCAGCCCCGTGTCGCACGTCTGGTTCTTCAAGGGGCTGCCGAGCCGTATCGGCCAGCTCCTCGACCTGTCGCTGCGCGACCTCGAGCGGATACTGTACTTTGAGTCCTACGCCGTCGTCGAGCCCGGCGACACCGAGCTCGAAGAGGGCGAGATGCTGACCGAGGAGCGCTTCCGCGAGATGCGAGACATCTACGGTCCCGACGCCTTCGAGGCGAGGATGGGTGCCGAGGTGATTCGCGAGCTGCTGACGCGCGTCGACTGCGACGAGCTATCGGAAGAGCTGCGCATCGTCATGAAGACCGAGACCAGCCAGATCCGGCGCCTCAAGGCCGCCAAGCGGCTCAAGGTCGTCAACGCCTTCAAGCGTAGCGGCCAGCGTCCGGAGTGGATGATCCTCGAGATCATCCCGGTGATTCCGCCCGAGCTGCGGCCCCTGGTGCCGCTCGACGGCGGCCGCTTCGCCACCAGCGACCTGAACGATCTCTATCGTCGGGTCATCAACCGCAACAACCGCTTGAAGAAGCTTCTCGAGCTGCGGGCGCCGGAAGTGATCGTGCGCAACGAGAAGCGTATGCTGCAGGAGGCGGTCGACGCTCTCTTCGACAACGGCCGCCGCGGCCGCGTACTCAAGGGCTCGAACAACCGCCCCTTGAAATCGCTCTCCGACACCCTAAAAGGCAAGCAGGGCCGCTTCCGCCAGAACCTGCTCGGCAAGCGCGTCGACTACTCAGGCCGTTCGGTCATCGTCGTCGGCCCCGAGCTCAAGCTCCACCAGTGCGGTCTGCCCAAGAAGATGGCGCTGGAGCTCTTCAAACCGATGATCTACAACTGGCTCGAGGTGCGCGAGCTGGCGGGGACGATCAAGGCGGCCAAGGAGATGGTGGAACGTGAGGAGGACATCGTCTGGGATGCCCTGGAGGACGTCATCGCCGGACATCCAGTGATGCTCAACCGTGCTCCGACGCTCCATCGCCTCGGCATCCAGGCCTTCGAGCCGGTCCTCATCGAGGGCAAGGCGATCAAGATACACCCGCTGGTGTGCGCCGCCTTCAACGCCGACTTCGACGGCGACCAGATGGCGGTCCACGTACCGCTGTCGTCCAAGGCGCAGATCGAGTGCCACGTGTTGATGCTATCGAGCCGTAACATCCTGAGCCCGGCCCACGGCAAGCCGCTGGCGGTGCCGAGCCAGGACATGGTTCTCGGTGGCTACTACTTGACGATGCGCAAGAAGGGCGCCAAGGGCGAGGGCCGAGTCTTTCCAGACTTCGACTCGGTGGTCCTGGCCTACGAGGCCGGCGTCGTCGAGACCCAGAGCGAGGTCCGGGTGCGCTACAGCGGCCAATTCGTCAATCTGGAGACCCTGTACGACGATCAGGACCTGCTGCACGCCGACATAGAGGATCTCGATCGAGCCATCATCCACACCACCGTCGGCCGTGTGATCTTCAACCAACACTTGCCGGAGGAGATTCCGTTCATCAACGGTTTGCTCAAGAAGCGGGGTTTGCAGGAGCTAGTGGCCTACGCCTACCGCGCCATGGGCAATCTCAAGACCGTGGAGATGCTCGACGAGCTCAAGCGCGTGACCTTTGATTTTGCTACCCGGGCCGGTGTCTCCTTCGGCATGGACGACATGCTGATCCCGAGCACCAAGCAGGGCATTATCGACCGCGCCTACAAGGACGTGCAGGCCATCGAGACCCAGCGCATCCAGGGCGTGATCACCGCCGGTGAGCGGCACAACAAGATCATCGACATCTGGCATCGCGTCACCGAAAAGGTGTCGGAGGAGATGTTCCTCGAGATGCAGGCCGTCGAGGAGAGGACCGGCGAGTTCAACCCGATCCGGCTCATGGCCGACTCCGGCGCGCGCGGTTCGCGCGAGCAGGTACGCCAGTTGGCCGGCATGCGCGGCCTGATGTCGAAGCCCTCGGGCGAGATCATCGAGACACCGATTACCGCCAACTTCCGCGAAGGCCTGTCGGTCATCCAGTACTTCATCTCTACCCACGGCGCCCGCAAGGGCCTGGCCGATACCGCTCTCAAGACGGCGGATTCGGGCTATCTGACCCGGCGGCTGGTCGACGTAGCGCAGGATGTCATCGTCACGATCGAGGACTGCGGCACGATCGACGGCATCATCGTGACGGCGATCATGGAGGGTGGCGACATCCTCGAGTCGCTGCGCGACCGCATCGTCGGTCGAGTCGCCCAGGAGTCGATCTTCGATTCTGCGACTGGCGAAGAGCTGGTCGAACTCGGCCAGATGATCAGCGAGGAGACCGCCAACGCCATCCAGGCGGCCGGCATCGAACGCGTGAAGATCCGCTCAGTGCTGACGTGCGAGACACGGCGGGGCGTGTGCGTCAAGTGCTACGGCCGCAATCTCGCCAGCGGGACTGTGGTCGACATGGGCGAGGCCGTAGGCGTCATCGCGGCGCAGTCGATCGGTGAGCCGGGCACCCAGCTGACCATGCGTACCTTCCATTACGGCGGTACCGCCAGCCGGGTCGAGCAGCAGTCGAAGCACTCCGCCAAGAACCCGGGTACCGTCAAGTTCCTCAACTTCGTGACGGTCGAGAGCCGCAAGGGCGACCTGGTGGCGATCAACCGCAACGGCAAGCTGGTCATCGTCGACAACGTCGGCCGCGAGCTCGAACGCTACGCGGTGGCCTACGGTTCGCACTTACTCGTTCACGATGGCGAGGAGGTCGAGCCCGGTCGCGAGTTGGTCGAGTGGGATCCGTTCACCTCGGCCGTGCTCACAGAGATCGGCGGAAAGGTCGAGTTCCAGGATCTCATCGAGGGCGAGAACGTTCGCGAGGAGACCGACAAGGTCACCGGCTTGTCGCAGCGCATCATCGTCGAGGCGCCGCAGAGCGAAAAGCGAGCGCCGGCCATCATCGTCAATGGCAAGAATGGCGAGAAGCGGCGCTACCTGCTGCCGACCGGCTCACACCTGATCATCCAGGACGGCGACAAGGTCTACCCGGGCGATGTGCTGGTCAAGATTCCGCGCGAGACGACCAAGACGCAGGACATCACCGGAGGCCTGCCTCGCGTGCAGGAGCTCTTCGAGGCCCGAATTCCGAAGGAAGCGGCAATCATCAGCGAGATCGAAGGCACCATCAAGCTCGGCGAGCTCGTCAAGGGCGCGCGCAAGGTGTTCGTCGAGAGCGATTTGGGGGAGACCCGTGACTACCTCGTGCCGCGCTCGGTTCACATCAACGTGCAGGATGGCGAGCGGGTGGAGGCCGGCGATCCGTTGATCGACGGCCCGATCAACCCGCACGACATCTTGCAGGTGCTGGGTGAGAAGGAGCTGCAGCGCTACCTGGTGGACAAGATCCAGGAGGTCTACCGCTCTCAGAGCGTGACTATCAACGACAAGCACTGCGAGGTCATCGTGCGCCAGATGATGCGCTCGGTGAAGATCGAGGAGGTCGGAGACACCGAGTTCCTCATCGATGAGCAGGTGGATCGATGGCGCTTCCGGGAAGAGAACGAGCGGGTGCTCGCCGCCGGCGGTGAGCCGGCGATCGGTCGTCCGATGCTGCAGGGCATCACCAAGGCGTCGCTTTCGACCGACAGCTTCATCTCGGCGGCCAGCTTCCAGGAGACCACCCGCGTCCTTACCGAGGCGGCGATCAATGGCAAGATCGACTATCTGCGCGGTCTCAAAGAGAACGTGATCGTCGGTCGTTTGATCCCGGCCGGCACGGGCCTTAAGCGCTACCACGACTTTCACATGGAAGAGGACATTCCAGAGCCCGAAACCGGCCTCGAAGAGGGCGAGCTGCTGTTCGATTTCGGCGAGGGCCTCGGCGCGATTCCCTCCGGCCTCTTGGAAGGCAGCAAGTAGCTCCGGGACGATCGAGACGCCGCTCGAGGAGGGCGAGCTGCCGTTTGACCTCCGGCAGCCCGCCGCTGGGACAGAGCCCAGGAGCTACCAGTGCGAACTAGCGCGGCGTGATGCCATCGTAGGACGGCAAAAGTCCCTAGATCACTGGTGTTCGAGGGCTTGACGCCCATGGTCTCCGACTGTACTATCCGCCAGTTCCGCCTAGTGGTCTCTCTATGAGGTAGGAGACCCGCCTAGGCTCCCATCAACTACAGACAAACCTCGAAAATGCCCATCGGGTAAGGGCGAGGTTTGTGTGTGTCGTGTTGGCGGGACGTTCTGACGAAGATCTGAAAGTAGGAGTATCGCTGGATGCCGACGATTCATCAGCTGGTTCGCAAGGGACGCAAGAAGCTGGTCTCGAAGACCAAGAGCCCAGCTTTGCAGTCGTCGCCTCAAAAGCGCGGTGTCTGTGTGCGGGTCTACACCCAGACACCCAAGAAGCCGAATTCGGCTCTGCGCAAGGTGGCTCGCGTCCGCCTGACCAACGGGATCGAGGTCACGACCTATATCCCCGGGGTCGGCCACAACCTGCAGGAGCACTCGATTGTGCTCATTCGTGGCGGTCGCGTGAAGGACCTGCCGGGTGTGCGTTATCACGTCATCCGGGGGACGCTCGACGCGGTGGGGGTCGACGATCGGCGCCAGAGCCGGTCGAAGTACGGCGCCAAGCGGCCGAAGGCCTAGGAAGACGACGAGATGTCGAGACGAATCAAGGCCCAGAAGCGCGAGATCCTGCCGGATCCGGTCTACAACTCGCAGCTCTTGACCAAGTTCATCAACGTCGTCATGAAGGACGGCAAGAAGACCGTGGCCGAGCGAATTCTCTACGACGCCCTCGAGCAGATCCGGGAGAAGACCGGTGACGATCCGATGATCGTCTTCAAGCAAGCGATCGAGAACGTCAAGCCGACGGTCGAGGTCAAGTCCCGCCGGGTGGGTGGCTCCACTTATCAGGTACCGATAGAAGTGCGGCCCGGACGGCGTCTGGCTTTGTCGTTTCGCTGGCTGATCGCGGCCGCGAAGGGTCGCAGTGAGAAGACCATGCGCCAGAAGATGGCCGGCGAGCTGATGGAAGCCGCCGAGCGGCGTGGCGCGGCAATCAAGAAACGCGAGGATACGCATCGTATGGCCGACGCCAACAAGGCATTTGCCCACTATCGGTGGTAGTGGGCGCTGGTCAATAGCCGGCCCGCAGCGGCGGTCGGCAACCGGTTTTGAGTGCTCAGCGACAGCGGGTTACCCGCTGTCGCTGTTCTGCCCCGAAGATAAGGGGCTCAGGTCGAGAAGAGTCACTGGACGAGACGAGAATGGGACGCACGGTACCACTGGAAAAGATCCGCAACATCGGCGTCATGGCCCACATCGATGCCGGTAAGACGACGACCACGGAGCGGATCCTCTACTACACCGGAGTGAGTTACAAGATCGGCGAGGTGCACGAAGGCACAGCGACGATGGACTGGATGATCCAGGAGCAAGAGCGCGGCATCACGATCACCGCAGCGGCCACGACGTGCTTCTGGAAGGATGTCCGGATCAACATCATCGACACTCCCGGTCACGTCGACTTTACCGCCGAGGTCGAGCGTTCCCTGCGCGTTCTCGACGGAGCGGTCGCCGTGTTCGATGCCGTCGCCGGGGTCGAGCCCCAGTCCGAGACGGTCTGGCGCCAAGCGGACAAGTACCGGGTGCCGCGCATCGCCTTCGTCAACAAGATGGATCGCGTCGGCGCTGATTTCGACCGCTGCGTCTCGATGATGCGCTCGCGTCTCGGTGCTTCGCCGGTCGTGATCCAGTTGCCCTGGGGCAAGGAAGATCACCTGCGCGGGGTCATCGATCTGGTCACCTTGGAGGCGATCTCCTACGAGGACGAGAGCCTTGGCGCCGACTACGAGGTCGTCGACATTCCTGCCGAGTACCAGGACGCGGCCCACAAGTATCGCGAGCAGATGGTCGAGGCGATCGCCGAGACCGATGACGATCTGCTCGAAAAGTACCTGTCGGGGGATGAGGTCACCAACGACGAGTTGATCGCTGCGCTACGCCGGGCGACCATCGCCAACCGTCTGCAGCCGGTTCTGTGCGGCAGTGCCTTCAAGAACAAGGGTGTTCAGCCGCTGCTCGACGCCGTCGTGAACTACTTGCCCTCGCCGCTCGATATCTCGGCGGTTCAGGGCGTGGTGCCGGGCTCGGAGGAGCAAGTCGAGCGTTCGGCCTCGGACGACGCACCGTTCTCCGCCCTGGTCTTCAAGATCATGACCGACCCGTTTGTCGGTCACCTGGCCTACTTTCGGGTCTACTCTGGTGTCGTCGAGGCCGGTGGCTCGGTCTACAACACGGCTCGCAAGCGTACCGAGCGCATCGGACGTCTGCTCAAGATGCACGCCGACAAGCGCGAGGACATCAAGGTCGTTCGCGCCGGCGACATCGCCGCCGCGGTGGGGCTCAAGGGCGTCACGACCGGCGACACGATCTGCGATCCGAAGCACCCCGTGGTGCTCGAGTCGATCACCTTCCCCGAGCCGGTCATCGCGGTTTCTATCGAGCCCAAGACCAAGGTCGATCAGGAGAAGCTGGGAATAGCGCTCGGCAAGCTGCAGCAGGAGGATCCGACCTTCCGCGTCCACACCGATCCGGATACCGGCCAGACCCTCATCTCCGGCATGGGCGAGCTGCACCTCGAGATCATCACCGATCGCCTGCTGCGCGAGTTCAAGGTCGGCGCCAACATCGGGCGACCGCAGGTCGCCTACAAAGAGGCGGTCACCCGGGAGGCCAAGGCTGAGGGCCGTTTCGTGCGGCAGAGCGGCGGCCGCGGTCAGTTCGGTCACTGCAAGATCCGCATCCGGCCGACCGAAGAGGAGTTCGTCTTCAACAACGAGATCAAGGGCGGCGCCATTCCGCGCGAATTCATCAAGCCCGTCGAGCAGGGAATTCGCGAGGCGATGGAGACCGGGCCGCTGGCCGGTTACCCGATGGCCAATGTGGAGATCGACCTCTACGACGGCTCATACCACGATGTCGATTCGTCGGAGGTGGCTTTCAAGATCGCTGGCTCGATGGCGTTCAAGGAGGCCTGCAAGCATGCCGGCCTAGTGCTTCTCGAGCCGATCATGGACGTCGAGGTCGTCACCCCCGAGGCCTACATGGGTGACGTCATCGGCGACATCACCTCCCGTCGCGGCCGCGTCCAGCAGATGGAAACTCGGGGCAACGCGCAAGTCATCTCCTGCCGCGTGCCCCTGGCCGAGATGTTCGGTTACGCCACCGACCTGCGGTCCGAGACCCAGGGCCGGGCGACCTTCACCATGCAGTTCGCCAACTACGAGCAGGCGCCGAAGTCAGTCAGTGAAGAGGTCGTGGCCAAGGCTGCCGGCTAGGGACTCGAGGATTCCGAGGAGAGATCATGGCAAAGGAAAAGTTCGATCGCAGCAAGCCGCACGTGAACATCGGGACGATCGGTCACGTGGATCACGGCAAGACGACGTTGACGGCGGCGATCACGAAAGTTCTGGCTTCTCAGGGTTTGGCTGAGTTCGTGGCGTTCGATTCGATCGACAAGGCTCCGGAGGAGCGCGAGCGGGGCATCACGATCGCGACGGCGCACGTGGAGTACTCGACGGAGAATCGCCACTACGCTCACGTGGACTGCCCGGGTCATGCGGACTATGTGAAGAACATGATCACGGGCGCGGCGCAGATGGACGGTGCGATCCTGGTGGTTTCGGCGGCGGACGGTCCGATGCCCCAGACGCGGGAGCACGTGCTCTTGGCGCGTCAGGTGAACGTGCCGCATCTGGTGGTGTTCTTGAACAAGTGCGACATGGTGGACGACGAGGAGATCCTGGAGCTGGTGGAGCTGGAGGTGCGCGAGCTTCTGTCGTCGTATGACTTCCCGGGCGACGACCTGCCGGTGATCCGCGGTTCGGCGCTGAAGGCCCTCGAGGCCGGCACGGTCGACGGTGACGGCGCGTGCATCATGGAGCTGATGGCGGCGGTGGACGAGTTCATTCCGACGCCTGAGCGGGCGATGGACAAGGACTTCCTGATGCCGATCGAGGACATTTTCTCGATCTCGGGTCGCGGCACGGTGGTGACGGGGCGCATCGAGCGAGGGATCGTGAAGGTTGGTGAGGAGATCGCGATCATCGGCATCAAGGAGACGACGAAGACGGTGGTGACGGGAGTCGAGATGTTCCGCAAGCTGCTGGACCAGGGGCAGGCGGGCGACAACGTCGGGATCCTGCTGCGCGGGACGAAGAAGGACGAGGTGGAGCGCGGTCAGGTGTTGGCGAAGCCGGGCTCGATCACGCCGCACACGAAGTTCAAGGGCGAGGTGTACGTGTTGACGAAGGAGGAGGGCGGTCGTCACACGCCGTTTTTCAACGGTTATCGTCCGCAGTTCTACTTCCGCACGACAGATGTGACGGGTTCGTCGTCGCTGCCCGAGGGCACCGAGATGGTGATGCCGGGCGACAACGTGAACCTGGACGTGGAGCTGATCGCTCCGATCGCGATGGAGAAGGGTGTTCGCTTCGCCATTCGCGAGGGCGGCCGCACCGTCGGTGCCGGTACCGTCACCGAAATCAAGGAGTAGT
>JAPUJD010000022.1 GCA_027296385.1 Acidobacteriota bacterium
GCCGGAGCGACTTCAACAGTGGCCTCGCAGACGGCACCGCCGTTGTGCTCGGAAAACCACGCGATGCCTTCGCGGACGGGATCGAGCAGCAGCTCGTAGGTGCCGGGCTCAGCCGGAGCCTCGACATGGATCGTCGTTTCCAGGCTGGCTCCGGCCTCCAGCGCTCTTGGTAGCTGAGTGCGCGCGCCATCGTAGACCACACTGGCACCGTCTTGCTGCCAGTGGTACGACAGCGCCACCCGGGTCAGGCCCCAGCGCGGCCAGGAGACCCGGCTGGTGTTGCGCAGGGCGGCGGTGACCTGGAAGGTGCCGCCCGCCGTCACGATGGGGGGCACAACGCACTCAGACCACTCGAGGCTGAACGACGCGGGATCGTAGACCCGTCGCCGGGTGCCGAGGTAACGGACGCCGGCGCCGAGGTAGAAGCCGCCGATCGCCTTGCCGGCGGCGTTGCGCGCGCGGCGGCCGGTAAGGGGCTCGACCTCGAGGTGGTAGAGGTAGCCGGGCGCCTTGTCGTCGGGCACGATCTGGACCGTCCGGTAGAGCTCGGGATCTTCCGGTTGCAGCTCGACCACCTGTATCTGCTCGTGCGGTCGATCGGCGTCCTCGAACACCACCCTGGTGGTGGCGCCGCCGATCGAGAGCTTGATCTCGTTGTCCGGCGCCAGTGTCCTGACCTCGAAGAGGACCGGCTCGTCGATCGGTTGGGCGCTCACCATCCACATCTCGGTCGACAGGCTGCCGTAGAACAAGATCTCGGAGCCGCGCAACTCGATGCTGTCCTTGCGCCCACGGAACCACACGCCCTCGATGGTCTGTCCGACGTAGCCGGGGATCTGCCGCTGCATCGTCTTCTCGAGCGGAAAGAGGCGGAAAGCGCGTCCGCGGACGTGCGACTGCAGCGTCGGGTCGCGCACGGGTGAGCCGAGCGGCTGGAAGACGACGACACCGAGCACCGCCCCGCCGAAAGCGAAGGCCGCCACCAGGCTCCAGGCCGGCCGGATGCGGGTGACGAGAAACAGGAAGGCGGGGTAGGCGATGACGAAATAGCGATTCCCCACGAAGCCGCCGCCGCCGTGCCAGTTGAAGGGAATCCAGATGAGGAAGAACAGCGCCAGCGCGGCGGTCGAGCCCAGCAGCACCCAGCGTGCGGCATCGCGGAAGCCGTGGATCAGGAAAAGCAAGACAGCCAAGGCGGCGAAGGGCATGTAGACCAGCAGACCGGTGTGCCGCCCCCAGAGAAAAGAGCCCAGGCTGCTCAGCGTCTTGGCCGGTCTTATGTCCGGCAACCGCCAGAGCCAGCTCCAGGAGTTTCTCGTCTTGTTCTGCTCGAACTGCGCCAGCGGCTGGGGCTGGATCGGCAGCACGTCGGGGTCGTCGATCTTGAAGCCGGCGCGCTGGACACCGAGGTAGGCGCTGGGGTGCCCCGTCATCAGGTAACTGAAGCCGGCGAACGCACCCATCGCGATCGTGGCCGCCAGCAGCCAGGTGGCGATGCCCCGCCAGTCGCGCTTGCCGAAGAGCACCCAGAGCACCGGCACGCCCAACACGGCCAGCATCGGCTTGTGGTAGACGCCGGCGGCGAGCGCCGCGGCCGAGAGCGCCAAGCGCACCGGCGGGCGGCGCAAGAAACCGGATAGCCGCGCCCACCAGCTACCGAGCTTCGGCGTCGGGCTCGGCTGGTGGAGTCCGAAGTAGAGGCAGGCGCAAGTCGCCGTCGCCATGAAGACCTCGGGATGGAGCCAGAAGACGTAGGCAAACGTGGAGCTGACAATGAAGTAGCCGGTGGCAAAGAGGGCGGACAGACCCTCGCTGTTGAAGCTGCGCAGGTAGGAGGTGCCCATCCACACCATGGCCATCAACAGCAGCATGTTGAAGGCCGTCATGCCGTCGGCGCCGAACCAGTGGGTGAGCGGGGCGGCAAAAAGCGAGTAGAGGTAGGGCTTGCCGTAATAGAGCGTGCGCCACCCGTCGTCGGTCATCAGAATCGTGTTCTGTGCCGGCAGGTGGGGGAACTCGTCCACCGCCCGGCGCTGATCCCCGACATCGAGTACCAGGTCGCCGTCTCGCGCCAGGCTCAGAGCCATGAGGAAGTACGCCGGCTCGTCGGCCTTGAAGGTCAGCGGCATCCCCGGCTTGCCGACGCACAGCGGAAAGAGGAACAGGAACGCCGTCAAGCAGAGCAGGACGAGCGGGGTGAGGCGGTCGCTGGGGCTATTCACGGGGCTTTCTCAGGTGGCCCGACCTTCGGTTGCCGCGACCGGGTCGCGGAAGAAAGCCAGGAACTGGGGTCCGAAACGTCGCCAGAAGACGAAGATCACCAAACCGAGGGCTAGAAGAGAGACCGCGAATCGGAGCTCGAGATCCGCCAACGCGTAGTAGATCAGGAGGAATACTAGCGTCGGGATCAGATAAATCAACAACAGGTCCCGCAGCAGGCGGCGGAAGCCCTGGGGAGCGATGCGGTGCAGCGCCCAGGCCATCAGCAGGCCGCCGAGCGGCAAGAAGTTGACCCAGGCCATGCCCATCGGACCCCACTTCTGGGTCGCAAACCACCCGCCGACGCCGAAGGACACCAGAGTCAACAAGCTGCAGACGATCCACAGGCCGTCGCGGTGCAGCGTCTTGAGCACCTCGCCGCCTAATCGCCCGATCGGCTCGATCAGCGGCGCGAAGCAGAGCACCGCCAGGTAGATCGGTGCCTGCTTCCACTGGGGGCCGCCGAGGATGCGCAGGGTGATCTCGGCGTTGGCAAAGAGGAACAAGGCGATCGGCGCCTGCGCGCAGACCAGCAGCACCGTGGCGAGTCGATAGGCCTCGAACAGCTGCTCGGGTCGGCTGCGGAAGGCCACGAGGGCGGGGTAGAGGGTCCGGGTGATCGCCGGGGTGAGGATCGTGCTCGCCAGGAAGGCGCGGCTGTAGGCGAATTCGTAGTTGCCCACGATCGAGCGCGACTCCTGGGCCCCCAGGACGAGCAGGTCGATCCGGTCGACGAGGATGATCAGGAACCAGATGAGAGCTAGGGGCCAGCTACGCCCGACCAGTTTCAGCGTGCCGCCTGGGACATAGTGGAGCGGCATCTTGCCCCAGGCCCGCAGCCAGAGATACGCGGCGTAGACGGCGGCGCTCGTGACCTGCGCTATCACCAGGCTCCAGATGCCGTAACCGCGCCAGGCCATCGCCACGGCGATGACCGCCATCACCAGATTGCGCACGATCTCGGGCTTCACCACCCGGCCGACCTCGAGCTCGGCCTCGAAGTAGGTCTTGGGCACCGCCGCCAGGCCCTCGAAGAAGAGGAACAGGGTCATGGCCTTGAGCACGAGGATCAGGTCGCTGCCCGTCTCCAGGTAGGCCCGCGCCAGCAGGGGAGCACCGAAGAAGGTCGTGACGACGAGGACCGAGCCCCAGACGAGCTCGAGGACCAGGAGGTTGCCGTACGGTCGTGGGTCCACCCGGACGACGTGGTAGATCAGTCCCAGGTCGCGCAGCGCGCCGAGCACCAGGAAGGCGGTCAGCGCCCAGCTCCACACGCCGTAGTCGGCGGGGGGAATCCAGCGCCGCAGAATCAGGTCCACGCCGAAGGCCACACCCACCCGCCAGAACTGCGAGAAGGCCGCCGCCCCGGCCGATCTGAAGAAGCGCTCGGCGGTGTTCTTGGCGCTCAAATCAGGGTTCTCGCTCGAGGTCCACAGC
>JAPUJD010000220.1 GCA_027296385.1 Acidobacteriota bacterium
TGATAGTTCATCACGAAGCTGAAGGCATCCCCGGCGGCCCCGCAGGCGTGGCACTTGTAGAAGCCGTTGCCCTTGTGGGTCACCACCGTCAGCGACGGGGTGTGATCGTCGTGGAAGGGGCAGACGCCGATGTGCTCGCGCCCCTTGGGTTTCAGGGCGAGGTGCTCGCCGATCAGCTGGACCAGATCGGTGGCCTCGTGAACGAGGTCGACGTCGGCTTCAGCGGTGACCCTGGTCACGTCCAATCCCCATGATCCAAATGGGAGGGTGGCGCTGCGACGCGCACGGATCGGCGGTGGCCAGCCGGCAATGCCAATGCACACATGGCATCCAAAGGAGATCGTTCCTCCTCACCCCGAAATCTGGTGCGACGATATCGATGACGGTGGATTGGATCGCACAAGTTGGTCTTGGGCCTCTCCGCTTGAAGACCCCCTATATTTGGGGGATGAAGCGGATCGTGCTCCCCTGGTGTGCGAGCGAATCTCACAGAACCCTACGCCCAGTTCCGCATGGGTCAAACGAAGTCGCCGGATTTCGGCAGATTGCTCGCCGGTCGCGCGTGGGCCTTCCCGTGGCGGCCGCCTGTTGATCGGAAATCATTGGCAATAAGTTAGATATGCGAAATGACGGGCTCGGGGTCGGGTCACGTCGGGTCGGTGGCCGGGGGCCGTCGACGGTGAATCACTCGCTCGCCGCGAGCAGCCGCGTGGAGGCGTACTTGCGGCGGAGCGGCTTGACCACCAGACCCTGTCTTATGGCTCTCGTGGAGACCTTCAAGCGACGGGTCCGGCCGTCGACGACCGCCTGCACCGTCTGGAGATTGGGCTTGAAGGTCCGCCGCGTGCAGGAGGTGATCTTCTTGCCGATTCCGCCGAGATACTTCGCCCGGCCCCGGTAGCGGAGCCGGTTGCCCGTCGTCGTTCGAGCGCCGGTGAAATAGCAGACGCGGGGCATGGTCGATACCGTCCAAGCAACCGATCAGCGAGGTCGGCCCGGAGGGCCGTATGGAGCGCCCAGGAAGGCAAACCGATCAGCGGCGGCGGATGTATTCGCCGCCGCGTACCAGAGCGAGTGTCGGCCCGGAGGGCCGTACGGAGCGCTCAAACAGGACCAGATGATAGACAACACGCCGGCAAAGGCAAGGGGCGACGGCGGTTGACGCTCGCCTCGACCGGCCGCAGAATACCAGGGGTCGTTTTTGGATTCGCTCACCGCCCACATGTGGGGCATCGCCGGAGCTTCACCCGTGATCTGCCCGTACTGTGGCGAAGACCGAGACAAGGTCATCGACAGCCGGGCCTCCGATGGGGGTGTGGTGGTGCGGCGGCGGCGGGAGTGCCTCGAGTGCACTCGGCGGTACACCACCTACGAGCGGGTCGAGAAGACCGCCCGGCTGGCGGTGGTCAAGCGCGACGGGAGCAGGGTGGCGTTCGACCCGCAGAATGTGCTGCGGGGGGTGCAGGCGGCGTGCGGCAAGAGGCCCATCCCCGAGGCCGCGAAGCTGAAGGTGGTGCAGGAGGTCGAGGACGAGCTGCACCGCGAGTTTGACCGCGAGGTCCCCAGCTCTGAGATCGGCCGGCGGGTGGCCGGGAGGCTGCGTGACCTCGATCAGATCGCCTACATCCGCTACGCGAGCGAGCACTACGACTTCCGGACCCTCGACGATCTCTCCGACGAGGTCAGCGACCTCAAGTCCCGCCCGAGAAACCTGCCGAATCAGCAGGAGTTGTTTTGAAGAAGGGAATGAGGGAATGAGGGAATGGGGAACAAGCGAGCGGCGCTATCTCCGGCCCCCTCAGTCCCTAGTCCCTTAGTCCCTATTTCTTGGCGAATGATCCCCGCGTCTCTTCCTGGAGGTAGAGGATCCGGCTGCAGGCGGTGCAGCGGACCACGTCGTCGCTGCCGCCGAGCAGCAGCGAGATGCGCTCGAAGGGGACGTGCATGTTGCATGAGCCGCACGCGTACTCGCGGTGGCGGCGGTCGATCTCCAGGATCGTCGCCAGCGCCTCGCCGTCGTAGCAGTCGGCCATCTCGTCGAAGATCGCCAGGGCCGCGGGGGGGACCTCGGCCGCCGCCGTGCGGCGCTCATCGGCGAGCTCCTCGAGGCGCTGGCCGATGTCGGCCTGGCGCTGATCGAGCTCGCTCTGGGCGACGTCGCGCACCTTGCCGCGGTCGTCCCGCTGCGCCTGGACGGCGTCGATCTGCTTCTCGAGCTGCTCGATCCGTTCCATGTCCTCGAGGATGCGATCCTCCACCTCGCTGCGGTTGAGCTTGACCGTGTTGAGCTCGGTGAGCACGGCTGAGTACTGCTTGTTGGTGACGGCGCTGTTGAGCTCGGTGCGAAGCTTCTCGAGTCGCTCGTCGGCGGCGGCGGTTTCGACCTCGAGGTTGCCGATCGTGGCCTGGGTCTGGCGCTTGCGCGTCTTCAGCTCTTGGAGCTGCTCGGTGAGGGCGTCCAGATTCTTGGTTTGGGCCTGGAGGTAGCGCTGGGCCGAATCCAGTCGTTTTCGCAGGGCTCTGACCTGACCATCCACCCGATAGAGGTTCAGGAGGCTGTTGATTGACTCCATCGACGGCTCCGCTCGCCCTCGGTCTAGTCTAGCCTCGGGGCCGCATCGACGCGAACCGCCGGCGCGAGATTCTTGAGCTGTTTCGAGCGCTCCGTAGCGGCCTCCGGCCAAACCTCGCCACAGCGAGTCGCCTGCGGAGACCTCGCTCTGGTGGGGCCGACCAGAGTGAGGCTACTGAGCGCTCAAGCAAGGCGCCCGCTCAGCGGCGGCGGATGAATTCGCCGCCGCGTGCCAGAGCGAGTGTGGGCCCGGAGGGCCCTACG
>JAPUJD010000221.1 GCA_027296385.1 Acidobacteriota bacterium
GGTCCTGGCGGCGGCGGGCGTGCCGTTTGCCTTCTACGCCGGCGGGCTGTCGAGTCCGTCGAAGATCTTCGACAAGCTGCGCCAGGCGATCGACGCCGGGCTCGACGCCGACGACGCCCTGAGCGCTTTGACCTCGGACGCAGCCAAGATTTTCGGTGTCGACGGCCGCCTGGGTACGATCGAGCGCGGCAAGATCGCCAATCTGGTCCTGGCGACGGCCGAGCCCTGGGCCGAAGACGCCGAGGTGCGCGCCGTCTTCGTCGATGGCCGCAAGTACGAGCAGCGGAAGTCCGACGAGCCGACCGAGGCGCCGAACCAGGACGTTTCCGGCACCTGGGCCCTCGCTGTCGAATCGCCGCGCGGAACCCGCGAGTTGACCGCCGAGCTCGAAATGGCCGAGGACGGCAAGGTAACCGGCGAGGTGACCTCCGAGCGCGGCTCGAACGACGTCGAGGAGGGTCGGATGAGCGGCGATCTCCTGCGCTTCAAAGTGACCCGTTCGATGGGCGGGCGCAGCATGGAGGCATCGTACTCGCTCGAAGTGAGTGCCGACACGGTGAGCGGCACCGTCAGCGCGGGGCCGATGACCATGGACATCTCCGGCGAGCGCACGTCGAAGCCGGAGGACGAGGCCGAGGCGAAGGACGGGGAGGACGAGGCGCCGGCCGTCAGCATCGACGAGCTGCGCGAGGCGATGGCCATCTATCAGGGCCCGGTCGACGAACTCGACACCTTCGCCATCGTCAACGCCAGGATCTACACCGTCAGCGGCGAAACAATCGACAATGGCAAGGTGGTCGTCAGCAGCGGCAAGATCCGCGCCGTGGGCGCCGACGTCCACGTTCCGGCTGGCGCCATGACCATCGACGCCGCGGGCGGGTCGCTAATTCCAGGCATCATCGATGCGCATTCACACATCGCCGGCGACGGCGGTCTCAACGAAGGCACGCTGGCCGTAAGCTCGATGGTGGGGATCGAGGATGTTCTCGATCCGGACGACATCGCGATCTATCGGGCTCTGGCGGGCGGCGTGACCAGCGCCAACATCCTGCATGGCAGCTCCAACCCGATCGGCGGCCGCAATCAGGTCATCAAGCTACGGTGGGGAGCCGACGCCGAGGGCATCAAGCTCAAGAGCGCGCCACCGGGCATCAAGTTCGCGCTGGGCGAGAATCCCAAGCGCTCGAACTTCCGGCGGCCAGGCATGCCACAGCGCTATCCCCAGACCCGGATGGGCGTGATGGAGGTCATCCGCCGCGCCTTTGCCGAGGCGCGCGAGTACCAGCGGGAGTGGAGCGCGTACCGCGCCAGGTCGCCCCGCAGCCGGTCGACGCCGCCGCGGCGTGATCTCAAGCTCGAGCCGCTAGTCGAGATTCTCGAGGGCAAGCGGCTGGTGCACTCGCACTGCTACCGCGCCGACGAGATCCTCCAGCTGCTGCGCCTGGCGGAGGAGTTCGGTTTTCGCATCGCCACCCTGCAACACGTGCTCGAGGGCTACAAGGTGGCCGACGAGATCGCCGCCCACGGCGCCGGCGCCTCGACCTTCTCGGACTGGTGGGGCTACAAGATCGAGGCCTACGACGCGATCCCCCACAACGCCGCTCTGATGACCGAGCGCGGCGTGCTGGTATCGATCAACTCGGACAGCGGTGAGGAGATGCGCCATCTGAACCAGGAGGCGGCCAAGACGATGAAGTGGGGTGGCCTCGACGAGAAGGAGGCGCTCAGACTGGTGACGCTCAATCCGGCGATCCAGCTCGGCATCGACGACCGCGTCGGCTCGATCGAGGTTGGCAAGGACGCCGATCTGGTGCTCTACGACGGCCATCCGCTGGCGCTCGCTTCGGTGGTCCAGAAGACCTTCGTCGATGGCGATCTCTACTTCGACCTCGCGGCCGATCGTGAGCGCCAGACTATGATCGACGCGATCAAGAAACGCCTGCTTCCCGCTGACGACGAGAGCGACGAAGCCGAACCCGACGAAGCCGAGGAGCCGGCCCAGAGCGATCCGCCAACCGCGGTTCTAGTCGCCGATCGGGAGGAAGGCTGATGCGTACCTCTCGAGTTCTCCCTGCGGTTCTTGCCCTTTCCAGGCTGGTGAATCTGGCGGCGAGCCCGGCCAGCGCCGAAACTCTGGTCATCGACGGCGCTACCGTTCATCCGGTGTCGGCGGAGTCGTTCGTCGGCCGAGTCGTCATCGTCGACGGGTTGATCGAAGCCGCCGGCCCGGACGCGGTGGCCCCGGCCGACGCCAGGGTCCTCGACGCGAGCGGCCTGCACGTCTACCCGGGCTTGTGCGACAGTTTCAGCCAGCTCGGACTGGTCGAGATCGGGGCGGTGTCCGCGACCGACGACCGGGCGGAGATGGGCATGTACAACCCGCATCTACGCGCGGCCACGGCGATCCATCCGGCTAGCGAGGTGATCCCCGTAGCCCGGGCCAACGGGGTGACTCACTCGGTGGTCGCGCCGCGGGTCGACGACGGCGTGATCGCCGGTCAGGCTGCCCTGGTCAACCTCGCCGGCTGGACGGTCGAGGAAATGACGCTCGATGTGTCGATTGCCATGGTCATCGCCTGGCCCGAGGTCGAGACCCGAAGCTTCGATTTCTCGACGTTCAGCTTCCGCGAGACGCCGTTCAACGAGGCTAAGGAGAAGGCCGAAGAGCGGCAGAACGAGCTACGGGACTGGCTCGACGCCGCCCGACACTACGCTCAGGCAGCGGCGAGCTCCGACAATCGCGGCGAGCGCAATCTCGAGCTCGAAGCGTTGGCAGAAATCGTCGATGGGGGACAGCTCGTAGTCATCCTGGCCGACGCCAAGCGCGACATCGAGGCGGCCGTGGCCTTCGCCGAGGAGCAGGGCCTACGCATGATCCTCGGTGGCGGGCGGGAGGCTTGGAAGCTCAAGGAGCTCCTCGCCGAGAAAGAGATCTCCGTCATTCTCGGCCTCACCCAGAGCCTGCCGCGGGAAGAGGACGACCCCTACGACCGACCGTTTCGCAACGCCGGCGAGCTCGCCGCTGCCGGCGTGCGTATCGCCTTCTCCTCCGGTGCCGGCGGGGGCTTTGGCCCAGGCGGACCGCATCTGTCGCGCACGACGCCGTACGAGAGCGGCATGGCCGCGGCCTACGGGCTCGGCCGCGAAGAAGCGCTCAAGGCCCTGACGCTCTATCCGGCGCAGATCTTCGGCGTCGACGACCGCCTCGGCTCGATCGAAGCGGGCAAGATCGCCAACCTCATCGTCACCGACGGAAGTCCGCTGGAGATCACGACCCAGGTGCGGTACCTGATCATCGCCGGCCGCGAGGTGTCGACGGCCAATCGCCACGACCGGCTCTACGAGCGCTACCGTTCACGGTGAGCGAGGCGGCGGCGCCAGGGCTAGCTGGTACTCCTTGACTCGACGCCGGACGGCGCCGGCGTCGAGCGTCAGAACCATGCCGTCCTCGACGACCAGGCGGCCCTCGACAATCACGGTCTCGACGTCCGAAGCGTGGGTCGAGTAGGTCAGCATCGAATAGGGGTCGTAGCGCGGCGTCTGGTGAAAGCCGGTGTTGCCGACGACGATCAGGTCGGCGCGCTTGCCCACTTCGAGCGATCCGATCTCGTTCTCCATGCCGAGGGCTCGGGCACCCTCGATAGTCGCCATGCGGAGCGCTTCACGGGCGCTGACCACTGTCGGATCACCGCTCACTACCTTGTGGAGCTTCGCCACGGTGTCGATCTCATCCCACAGGTCGAGATCGTTGTTGGAGGCCGCGCCGTCAGTGCCGAGGCCGAGGGCGACCCCGGCGGCTAGCATCGCCGGTACCGGGGCCACGCCGGCGGCGATCTTCATGTTCGACTGCGGACAGTGAGCTACCCCGACGCCGCGCGCGGCCAGGAGCTCGATCTCATCCGGGGTCGGCCACACAACGTGAGCCGCCAGCAGCCGCGAATCGAGCAGCCCGAGGTGCTCCAAGTAGTCGACCGAGGTCTTGCCGGTCTGGGCCGTGATGGTCTCGATCTCGTCCATCGACTCCGCCAGGTGGGTCAGCAAGGGCACGTCGAGCTCGGTGGCGAGCGCGTGAGCGGCGAGCAAGTGCTCGGCCGAGAC
>JAPUJD010000222.1 GCA_027296385.1 Acidobacteriota bacterium
CCGACCACCAGCACCCGCACGTCGGGTGACGCCTGGTCGTTGATCGCCTTGCCCTGGGGACCGAAGATCTGGCCGTTGGCGCCGAGCAGGTCCTTGCGCTCCATGCCCGGGCCACGGGGCCGCGCACCGACCAGCAGGCAAACGTCCGCACCATCGAAGCCCTTGTCGATGTCGGTGCTGGCGACGATGTCGCCGAGCAGGGGGAAAGCGCCGTCGCGCAGCTCCATCACGGTGCCCTTGAGAGCATCCATGGCCGGCGGTATCTCGATCAGGGACAGGGAGACCGGCTGCTCGGAGCCCAGCATGTCGCCGGCCGCGATGCGAAAGCAGAGCTGGTAGCCGATGTTGCCGGCCGCTCCGGTGATGGCGACGCGAACGGGCTTGCTCATGAGAAATCCTCCGTTTGCTCGGGTTGATCTTGTCAGGACTGGTCTGACGGGCGCTGGAAGGTCAGTTATAGCGGGAAAGAGATCTCACGACAACCACCTCACGACCAGCCGGACAACACCGCAAACTACCGACTGTCGTCTACTGGAGCCGCCATAATCACGGCGGCGACGCCCTCTGCCGCGGCCCGGGCGTTGAGGGCCGGGATGTCCTCGTGCCGCAGGACGCTCCAGGTAGCCCGGGCCTGCTCCACCTGCGCCTTGACCTCACGGTAGAACTCGAGCTGCGAATCGGTCGGCCGCACGTCGGTGCGAGCGATCATCCAGGCCAGCCGGGTCAGCTGGGCGTTGAGCAGCCGCTTCCAGCGCAGGGAGTCCTGGCGGGCGCCCGTCAGGCGCAGGTCGAAGTAGATCCCTTCGAGGTCCTCGAGCTTCTCGTAGAGCTCGTCGATGGCCGCCAGCAGGCTGGACTCGCCCTCCACGTCTTCCGACTCGGGCGCCTCGGCCTCGTCAGCGCCCGCCGCCTCATCGGCCTCGCTCGGCTCGGTCTCTGCGGACCGCAGTTCTTTCCAGGCCGTGCGCAAGTCCTCGAGCTGGCGCCGGCTCCATTCGCTGGCGTTGATCATCTCGACCGATTCGGTGATGAGGGCGTGCAGGTCGCTCAGCACCTCCATCTGCGCCGCGATGTCGCCCAGGGTGCCGGCGGAGGCGGGATCCTTGACGACCCTCAGCTCCCTCGAGTCGATCACCTCGCCATCGACCTCGAGCTCGACGGTGTAGGTGCCCGGCGGCGCGTAGATGGAGAACCGGCCACCGTCGGTCATCCCCCGCCAACCCTCTCGCGGCAGCGGCACGTGGGAGGACTCTTCGGGCTCTGTGCGCAGCTTCACCTCGGGAGTCTTCTCCTGGTAGAGGTCCCAGCTCTCGCGGTGCAGGCCGGCGCTCTGGGCAAGATCCTCGAGCTCGCGAACCCTCTCGCCCGCGGCGTCACGGATGACGAGCGTCACCGAATCCTCGACCTCTGCCGGTAGGTAGTAGTGCAGTGTGGCGCCGTCTTCCGGGTTCTGCCCAACGGCGGCGTTCTGGTACTCGCTCCACGCCGGCTCGCGATCGAGAAAGCGGTAGGTCGGGCGCGGTGCAAAGAGCGCTGGTTCCCCGCCGGCCACCGCTTCCTGGTAGGCGCGCAGCGGCGTCAGGTCGTCGAGGATCCAGAAGCCTCGGCCGTAAGTAGCGACGACGAGATCGCTGAAGTGCTCCTGCACTTCGATCCAGTGCACCGGCGCCGGCGGCAATCCGGCGCCGAGGGCCTGCCAGTGATCGCCGTCGTCAAACGAGACCCAGAGCTCGTTCTCGGTGCCCAGGTAGAGCAGCCCGGGGCGCACCGGATCCTCGCGCACGCAGTGAGCGTAGCTGAAGACGCTCTGCGGCAGGTCCCCGCGCAGACTCTTCCAACTAGCGCCGTAGTCGGTGGTTCGGTAGACATAGGTCGCCGTGTCCCCCTCCTGGTGGCGGTCGATGGTGATGTAGGCAGTGCCTGGAGCGTGGCGCGAGGGCTCGACGTTCGAGATCGTGCCCAGCGGCGGCACGTCGCGCAGGGCAGCGGTCACGTTGGTCCAGCTCTCCCCGCCGTCGCGGGTCACCTGCACCTGCCCGTCGTTGGTCCCGGCCCAGATGACGCCGGGCTCGAGCGCCGACTCGGCGATGGCGAAAACGACCGGTGCGATGGTCGGTCCGGCATCATCGAGCGTCAGGCCGCCGGTGCGCCGCATGAGCTGCGGGTCGGCGGTGGTCAGATCGGGGCTGATCACCTCCCAGCTCCGGCCCTGGTTGCGCGTGCGGTGGACGTACTGGCTGCCGTAATAGACGGTCTCGTGGTCGTGCGGTGAGATTGCCAGCGGTGCCGTCCACTGGATGCGGTACTCGAGATCCTCGGCGGCCCAGCTCTCGACGGCCTGCGGCCAGACGCTGACGTTGCGAGAGTGCCCCGTGCGGTGGTCGTAGATGTCGAGGATGCCGTCGTAGCAACCGGCCCAGACGAGGTTTGGATCCTCCGGATCGGGCAGCGTGAATCCAACTTCGCAGCCTCCGACCTCCCGCCACGCCCCGACCGGGATCTCGCTACCGGCGAGCGTGTTGCTCGGGCCCATCGCGGTCGGCCCGTCCTGCCGGTTGCCGTAGACGAAATAGGGTACGCGGTCGTCGACGGCGACGTGATACATCTGCGCCACGGGAAGATCCGGGTGATACCACGAGCCGGCGCGATTCAGGCTGATGTGCACCCCGCCGTCGTTGGCGAGCAAGATGCGGTCGGGAATCGCGGGATCGATCCACATGTCGTGATGATCGCCGCCCGCGTCGTCGAGAATCGTCGCGGTTTCGCCGCCGTCGAGCGTGCGAGCCAGGCGTGTGGCCAGGAAATAGACCTCGTCATCGTTGTCGGGCGCCACCACCAAGCGCGTGTAGTAGTGCGGACGCGTGTGGTAGTGCTGATCGCGGCTGATCAACCGCCACGAATCGC
>JAPUJD010000223.1 GCA_027296385.1 Acidobacteriota bacterium
AGAGAAGGTCCCGATCCGAGAGGACTTCTACCCCGGAGCTCCGAGTGCGATGACTTGGACATTCGACACCTCACTTTTCTGACGACTGCCATATCTCCGATCTTGGCTACCCGCGTCCCTATCCTAACTCGAGCAGTTTACCCTCGCATGAGACACTTCGCGTGAGACATACGTCTCTCTCTGCCGAGGACGGGCCAGGGGTGACGAGTCTACTAATACGCAAGTACCGTACCGCAAAGCCTACGGGCTGTAAGTGCATTCTCCCGAGTGTCTTATGCCGCTTTGCCAGCGCGAGAAAAACCCGAGACGCCGGAATAGTGGCAGTTTGACCCAAAAAAATGTCATTTGGTCCCATGGCGACTGTAGCCTGGATTCCACACCTCGAGTAGGAGAAGCTCCCCTCCTGTGCCATAAGTGCTTTGTTACCTGGGACTTGGGAGCACGAGGGAGGAGCAGCCTCGGCTACAGTCCGTACCGCTTACGATACCTTGCTTTCAAGTTCCAGGCCAACGCGAGATCGTGGCGAAGCTCGGCCTCCTAGATGGCCGCGCTCCGGTCCGGGTTGTAGCCGATGATCAGGACGTCGCGGATAGCCGGTTTCCCAGGCACCTTGGGTCGGATCGGCGACACGCCGTGCATCACGTGTGGGTCCCAAATGAAGAGCGAATCCATGGGCTCCCTTAGGGTGAGACGCTCGAGCGGACGCTGGTCGTTGTCGTAGACTCCGCTGACGCCACCGACCGCGTTTTCCCGCTGGACGAGGTGCACCGCGTTGAACTCATCTCCATCATGGTGGACGCCTTCCGGTGTCGGTTCGCCAGCTTCGTCCGGGTTCCCGATGATCCGGAACAGGTGGACGTCGATGGTCCACGTATTGACGGCCTCCCAGCCTTCGACCGGAAACTGACTGAAGTCGAATCGGATGAGCTCGTGGAGAAACCGGTTGGTCGCGGTCGAGTCCCTCAGGGCAGCGAATCGTCGATGGATCCCTCCGGCGTAGGGGTTGACGTCGCGGGGCTGGTAGTAGGCAGCATGGCTCAAAAGGCGAAGCCCCCCCGTGGCAGGCGTCAGCTCGAAGCAGCCCAGACGCCGCAGCCGGAAGCTCGCGCCGCTCTTGAGGTAGCGGTCCGGTTGGAGGTGATCCCACTCGCCCCACAACCGTCTCCTTGCGTCGGAAAGGCTCGGCGCGAACGCGAACGACTTCGCCGCGGTCCAAGCGTACCTGCTATCGATTAGACCGCGGTGTATCTCTGAGTTGCAGTGGATCAGGTCAGTCACGACTGACTATATCTCATCCTGGATTGTGACGTCCGCGAGCTACCTTCGCCACGGCGGCGATGAGATCCGGCGGGCATCGAGCCGCCAGCGCCCTGATCCCTGCCCGCAAGGCGCTGGAGATCCGGGCGATCGCCGGTCGACTCTCCAGCCCGGGAAAGTCAGAAAGGCTTCCGCGGCCGGGAGCCCGGGCCGTCCGGCTCGACGTCCACCCAGTAGCTCTCACGCTCGGGGTCCGGCCTGAGTCCCAAACTGTCCTTACCCAACAGACGCCGAGCGAGCCCGATTGGCGTGAGCACGAGGAAGAACACGATCGTCAGGACGACGTAGGTCAAGCCGGCCGTCACCAGGCGGAAGAGGCGCGACAGCAGCCACTCGAGCGGGGTCAAGGCGCGGGGCCAGGCGGCGGCCAGCAGCAGAACCAACCCTGCACCAGCGAGCACGTAGGGGGCCGCGAACTTGTCGCGCCACAAGAGCAGGCCGCCAAAGAGCGACAGCCCACCGCCGAAAGCGAAACCGAACCTGCGCAGCTCGGCAAGTGACTTGGGTCGAGACGTGATCATCGGATCAATCCAGAGCGTAGAGCTCCCGCCAGTCGCTATCCTCTTCCAGCGGGCGCTGCTCCTCCTTGTAGAGCACGCAGTCCTCCAGCACCAGGACGTCCATCTCGGTCCGCATGAAACACAGGTAGGCCTCCTCCGGGGTGCAGACGATGGGCTCGCCGCGCACGTTGAACGAGGTGTTGACCACCACGCCGTAGCCGGTCCGGCGCTTGAAGGCCGAGATCAGGGCATGGAAACGCGGGTTGGTCTCGCGATGGACCGTCTGGACCCGTGCCGAGTAGTCGACATGCGTCACTGCCGGGATGTCGGAGCGCGGCACGTTGAGCTTGTCGATACCAAAGAGCGCATCGTCTCGACCCGAGGTCTCCAACCGTCGATGCGGCTGGACGTCGGCCACCAACAGCATGTACGGCGAAGCGCGATCGAGCTCAAAGAGATCGGAGACGTCCTCGGCCAGACAAGCCGGCGCGAAGGGCCGGAACGATTCGCGATACTTGATCTTGAGGTTCATCACCGACTGCATCTTCTGGCTCCGGGCGTCGCCGATGATGCTGCGCGCACCGAGAGCCCGCGGCCCGAACTCCATCCTGCCCGAGAACCACCCCACGACCTTCTCCTCGACCAGGATGTCGGCTACGGTCTCGACGAGCTGGTCGCTCGCCAATCGATGATGGGGCAACCGGCGCTCATCGAGCCATCGCACGACCTCGTCGGTCGGGTAGGCCGGCCCGAGGAACGAGCCACGCTGCCGGTCGACCCGGCCATCGGCCTCGCGTGGCCCGTCGTGGACCTCATGCCAGGCAAAGAGCGCCGCCCCCAGCGCTCCTCCGGCGTCGCCCGCCGCCGGCTGGATCCAGAGCTCGTCGAAGATCCCCGCGCGGAGGATCTTGCCGTTGGCCACGCAGTTGAGGGCTACGCCACCCGCCATGCACAAGGCCCGTTCACCGGTCTGGCGCCGGACATAACGAGCCATGCGCAGCATGATCTCCTCGGTCACGGCCTGAACCGAGCGCGCCAGGTCCATCTCCCGCTGGGTCAGCGGTGTCTCCGGCTGTCGCGGCGGTCCACCGAAGAGCCGGTCGAAGGCGCGGGACGTCATCGTCAGGCCCTGGCAGTAGTTGAAGTACTTCATGTTCAACCGGAACGAACCATCAGCGCGCAGGTCGAGGAGATGCTCGAAGATCGCCTCGACAAACCTGGGCTCGCCGTAGGGCGCCAGGCCCATGATCTTGTACTCACCGGAATTGACCCGGAAGCCGGTGTAGTACGTGAACGCGGAATAGAGCAGACCGAGGCTGTGCGGAAAGTGGAGCTCCTGTTTGAGCTCGATCCTCGAGGCGCTGCCCACGCCCCAGGACGCAGTCGCCCACTCCCCCACTCCGTCGCTGGTGAGAATCGCCGCCCCGGCGAAGGGCGAGGCGAAGAAGGCCGACGCGGCGTGCGACTGGTGATGCTCGGGGTAGAGAATCTCGCCCTCGTAGCCCGGCAGCTCGCGGCGGATGAGGTCTTCCATCCAGAGCTTCTGCCGCAGCCACAGCGGCATCGCCTTGAAGAACGAGGGCAGGCCCTGCGGGGCGAAGCTCATATAGGTCTCGAGCAGGCGCTCGAACTTGAGCCATGGCTTGTCATAGAACGCCACGCAGTCGAGGTCTGCCGCCTCGAGGCCGGCCTGACCCAGGCAGTAGGAGACCGCATCGCAGGGGAACCTGTGATCGTGCTTCTTGCGCGAGAAACGCTCCTGCTGGGCCGCAGCCACCACCAAGCCGTCGTCGAGCACACAGGCGGCAGAGTCGTGGTAGAACGCCGACAGGCCGAGGATCTTCATCGGCGGGCTACTGTGTCACGCCGAGCGCCGGCCGGTCGAGAAGGAAACTCGCCGGCACAAACTCGTACCCGGCCGCCAGGGCGCGCGGCACCTCGCGCTCGAGCACGGCCAGGGTGTAGGGGTGCGGGTGGCCGATGGCGATCGCGCCACCGCGACGCCGCGCCAGCTCGAGCCAGCGACCGAACTGCTCCTCCACCCCGGCCTCCGAGGCGTCGGCGTCGAGGAAGACCTGCCGCTCGGCCGCCGGCATCCCGAGCTCGAGAGCCAGTCGGTAGCCAACGCTCGCGGGACTCGTTCGCGAATCGAGAAAGAACAGGTCGCGTACGGCCAACTGGCGAAGAATCGGAGTCATGGCGACGCGCTCGGCCGAGAGCACCGATCCCATGTGGTTGTTGACGCCGGTCGCTCCCGGCACGGCCGCTAGGGCAGCTCGGGTCGCAGCAGCCAGCTCGGTCGCCGTCATGTCGAGTCGCAGAGCCCCGAGACCCGGATTCGCCTTGACGCCCTGCATCGGCAGGTGGCACAGATACTCGACTCCTGCCTGCTGCAACGCCGACACGACCTCGCGAGTCCTGCCCTCGAAGGGCAGAACCGAGCCGGTCCAAGGGATCCCGAGGCCCTGCAACCGCTCGACGTCAGCGGTGCTGCGGCCGAGATCATCGATGACCAGAGCTATTCGAGCGTGGCCGTGCCCGACCGGAACGATGGCGACTCCTCGGCGTGGCAGAGGCGCGGAAAGAGTCGACTCGCGGACGCTTCTGCGCTCACCGACGGGGTGGGAGGACGCTGCTTTCGCCGACGCCGCGCTCGCCGGTGGCTCCGGCGATGATCCAGGCAAGGGTGCCTCGGCCTGCCGCCGCTCCCAGAAGACGCCGACGATGAAGCAGGTGGCGGCGACGGCGATCAGCCAGCCGCCATGAACGCGCGACGATCCGCTCTTCTTGCGGCGTCTTGCCAAGTCCAGAGCCCGAAACTGCGGTTACGGCTCAGGCCGCCTTCTCGCCGGCACGAGCAAGCACTTCCACGGCACGCTCGAGCATCAGGTCGTCGAGCGATACGTCCTCGTCCGCCAGCGAACGCAGCGTAGCCCGCACCAATTCGTCCGGTCGCAGCCGCTCGTCGATCGGCTCGCCGTCAGGGCCGGCGTACAGAGCATCGGTCATGACCACCAGACTGCCGTTCGGCAGGTCGATCAGGCCACGACGCCCGGCCAGCCCGAAGGTCGGCTGACCCACCAGCGTGGCCTCTGTCGACTGCTTCAGGATGGCCGCCAGGATCTCCGCCGGTCCCTGCGTCCCGCCGTCCATGACGACGGCAACGCTGCCCTGCCAGAGTGGAGGAAGATCACTGTCATACGTGCGCAGCTCGGCGTCACGCGAGCGCATGCTGCCCAACTTGCCGCTGGCGAAGAGCGCGGCGATCTCGAAGGCTGCCTCGGCCTCTCCCCCGGCCGTGCCCCGCAGGTCGACGATCAGACGATCGTCGTCGCCAACCGTGTCCGCGATCAGGTCGCGAACGATGCCGACGTCCTCGGAGGCAAAGCGCGGCAGGCGGAGAACGGCGATCTCGTCGTGCCGCCTGATGCTGGGTCTGGGTCCTTCGAAGGGGCCCAGGAGAAGCTCGGCGGTACGGGATTGGCCGCCGCGCAGCAGTTCGAGCTCGAGCTCGGTGCCCGCGGTGCCGGCCAGGAGGCTCTGCAAGCGCCACAGCGCCATGTTGCGCGCCGACACGCCGTCGATGGCGGAGATCACGTCGCCACGCTGGATGCCGGCGGTGGCGGCGGGACTCCCCTCGGCCACGGCAACCGCGTAGGCTACGCCCCGATCCTTGGCCACCACCACACCGCTGCGGCTCGATCCGACGCGCAGGGTCTCGGCATAGGTCTCTTTGTGGTCGGCGGGCACGAACGTCGCCATCGGGTCGAGCGCGTCCGTCGCCCCCTCGAGGGCTCCCTCGAGAAGCGCGCTAATCGAAGTCTCGTCGACATAGGTGCGCTGGATGAGCGTCAGCACCTCGGACAGCACGCTGAGCTGCTTGAAGAGCGAGTCTTCGCTCTCGCTTTCTACCGCAACGAGCGCCCCCATGACAAACGGAGCCAAGCAGAGCACCGACAAGATCATGAAAAAGTAGCGGCTGCGCAGGGCAAGTCTGGGTCGGGTCATCGTATCCAATCCGCGGGATCGACCGGCCGGTTCTCCTGGCGAATCTCGAAGTAGAGGCCGCCGTCGGCCGCGCCGATCACCTGGCCGATGGATAGTAACTCATCCCGGCGCACCTCGATTCCAGCCAGGCCGGCGTAGAGAGTAAACACCCGGCCGGGATGCACCACGATCACCGTGTCTCCGTAGCCCTCCAGTTCAGCAGCATAGAGCACTCGGCCAGGGAAGACGACCCGCACCTTCTCGCCCTCCAGGCCGGCGAACTGGAGACCGTTGTGCGGCACCAGGGTGCGGTAGCGCGGATCCCGGCGTGGTCCGAAGGGGCGGATGATCGAGCCAACGATGGGTCGATCGAGAACTCCCCGATAGTCCTGGATGTCGCGTCCGGCCAGAGTCTCGTCGCTGCCGCCTACCAACCGCGTGAGCAGGTCCGCTAGCTTGTGTTCACGGTCGATCACGCCGTCATACTCCATCTCCACCGAGCGCTCGCGCCGCACCACCTCCTCCAGCAGAGACGCACGGCGACGGCGTAGCCTTCGGCTCTCGGCCAGCCGAGTCGCTTCGGCATCGACCAGCAGCGCGACCTCTTGCCGCCGCAGTTTCAGATTGAGTAGCTGCACCGTCATCTCGGCCTGGGTCTCGTTGAGCGAGCGCCGGAGCTCGACGTCGCGCCGCACCAGGAACCGCAGGCTGCGCAGCACCCCCAGGATGTCGTCTGTAGCGCGAGCCGACAGCAGGAGGCGCAGAGCGCCGTGGCCGCCCTTACGGTAGAGCCCGACGACACGACGCGTCACCGCGCCCCGGATCTCCACGAGCCGTCGCTCGAGGATCGCCGTCTCCCACTCTGCTTCCCCGAGCTCGAGGCGCGCGGCCTCCAGGCTGCGCCGGGCTTCGGCCAAGCGCTCTCCCTGGAGCTGCAACTCGTAGTCGGCCTCCACCAGATCGCCGACCAATCCCTCCTTACGCCGCCGAATGTCTGTCAGGCGCGACTCGAGCTCCTGGGCGCGCTGGCGAATCGCCGCCAGATCCGCTTCGCGCGAGGTCTGGGCCTGACCCGGCAGAGCCAGCGCCGAGGCCAGAAGGCACAGCAACAGAGACGCCGACAGTCGCGATTGGCGGGGCATCGGGCTGCTAGTCTAGCGTCTCTGTCCATCTCACCACCGGCCGCAAACCGTCGACATCGTGACAAAGCAATCCATCGTTCACCGCGCCACGGTGGTGTTCCTGATCACAACTCTAGCCGGTTGCGGGGGATCGTCGCCCGAGTCCCGGGTCAACGAAGTCGTCGTCGCGCTCGAGAATCCGACCCTCCACCTCGACCCCAGGATCGCCACCGACCAGAGCTCGGCGCGAGTCTTCGAGCTGGTCCTCGACGGACTGGTCGACAAACAACCGAACGGCGACCTCGCCCCTGCGCTCGCCGAGTCGTGGGAGATCCTCGACGACGGTCGGCGCTACCGCTTCCACCTGCGCCGTGGCGTACGCTTCCACGACGGGCGCCCGTTTTCGGCCGACGACGTCGTCTGGACCTTCCAGACGATGCTCGACGGATCGGTGGTGACGCCCAAGCGGGGAGCCTTCGCGCAACTCGATCGCGTCACCAAGGTCGAGCCTCTCGTCGTCGACTTCCACATGCGAGAGTCCTACGGCGCGATGCTGGTCAACCTGACGACCTATCTCGGGATCATTCCGGCGGGCGAGGACCCGGATGCCATGAACGCCCACCTCATCGGCACGGGTCCGTTCCGTTTCGTCAGCCAAACGCCGGACAGCGTGGTCGTCGCCGCTCACGATGAAGCCTGGCAGGGACGGCCGCGACTCGACCGGGTGATCCTCAAGCAGGTGCCGGACGCCACCGTCCGTGAGCTCGAGCTGCGCAAGGGCTCGACCCAACTGCTGGTCAACGGGCTCGCCCCCGACGTGGTCGACGATTTCCGCTCGATGGCCGACTACCGGGTCGTGGTCGATCCGGGTTCCAACTGGGCCTACCTGGGCCTCAACCTGCGGCAAGGTCCGCTGGCTGAAGTCGCTGTCCGGCGGGCGATCTTGCGCGCCATCGACCGCCAGCGCATCGTCACTGCCCTGTGGCAAGGCCTCGGCATCGTCGGCGAGACACCCATTCCCCCTGGGCACTGGGCGCATCACCCCGGGCTCGAGTCCGTCGCCTACGATCCTGAGGAGGCTCGACGGCTACTCGACGCAGCGGGCTACCCCGACCCGGACGGCACCGGGCCCGAGGCCCGGTTCCGCCTGACCTACAAGACGTCGACCGATCAAACTTCGGTGCTGCAGGCGCAGGTCATCCAGTTTATGCTCGCCGAGGTCGGCATCAGGATCGAGATTCGCTCCTTTGAGTTCGCCACCTTCTACGCCGACGTCAAGCAGGGCAACTTCGAGATCTTCAGCCTCACCCAGACCGGCATTGTCGATCCCGACATCTTCGCCCTGATGTTGCACTCGAAGAGCGTTCCCCCAGGCGGCTTCAATCGCGGGAGCTATCGCAATCCGGAATTCGATCGCCACATCGAGCGCGGGGCGGCCGCCGTCGAGCCCGAGAAGAGACTCCCCCACTACCTGGCGGCCCAAGAGATCTTCGCTGCCGAGCTCCCCTTCATCAGCCTGTTCAGCAAGATGAACGTCGGCGTCATGCCGCGTCAGCTCGAGGGCTACGAGAACTACCTCAGCGGCGAGCTCTACAGCCTGGCACGGGCCTACTGGGCCGACATTCCGGAGCCGTCCGACGCCGCTACGCCCTAGCAGCCCGTGGCAGAAGTCCTGCGGGCTGCTAGCTAGCGACCATCGCGCCGGTCACCCGACAAGCCGCTAGAAGGACCCGATCGCTTCGTCCTCGCTTTCGAAGACGTCGAAGACCGTGATCAGCTGAGTGATCTGCAACACGTCAGTCACCTTGTTGGGCAGCTCACAGAGCTTGAGCGCGCCGCCCCGGTTGGTGACCGTCGTATAGGCCGCGACCATCTCGCCGATACCGGAGGAATCGGCCGTGCTGACATCCTTGAGGTTGATGAGAATCTTCGTCGCGCCGGCGTTCAGAGCTTCTTGAACCGCGTCGCGCAGTGCAACATCGCCCATCCCGATGGTGATCTTGCCTTTCGGGTAGATGATCGTCACACCCTCACGGTGTTGAGCTGTCATTTGCATTGCCTACTCCTCCTCCCTTGTCGCCACCTCTTTAAACGAGGGCGCGATAGTCTTTTTCATGGTCACAATCGTACCTCCATCAGAGCCGAACGTGTAATCGATCTCATCCATGAACTCGTTCATGAAAAAAATCCCTCTACCGGTGGGCTTGAGGAGATTCTCCGCTCTGAGTGGATCCGGCAGGTCAGTCGGGTCGAATCCGTCGCCCTCGTCCTCGATCCTGACGATCACCTGGTCCCGCGCCAGAATGCAGTCGACCTCGACTCTCTTGTCGGGGTCTTCCCGATTCCCATGCTTGATCGCGTTGGCCACGCCCTCGCGAACTGCCAGACCGATCCGGTGAGCAGTCTTCTCGTCGAGCTCCAGAATATCCAGCGACGCTTCGATCGCTACCTGAACGAGCTCGATGTTCTCGAAGCGACTGGCGATCGCTACGTGAACCTGGGGTTGAGGCACCGTCATACGTTGAGCAATCCGAGCACCGAGTCTAGCAGGAGGTTAGCCCAGGGCCCACCAGGTCAGAGCCACGGGGAGCCAGGGGGCGACATCGCCCCGTTCCATGAACCGGAGCGCCAGCGGGACGACGATCAACAATTGGATCGCGTCGAACAGTGCGTGGGCCACGATCGCTGGCCAGATGTTCTGGCGCCAGCGTACGAGCAGCGCGAGGATCAGTGACAGGAGCCCGACGCCGAGGAGCATCAGCGGTTGCTCGTAGTTGGCGTGGGCGAGGACGAAGAACCCGGTCGACAGGGCGATCCCGACTCGCGGCTGAAGGAAACCACGGAAAAAAGCCTCTTCGAAGAGGCCCGCCGAAGCGCTCACGCCCAGGCGGACCGCGATAGGCAGCCCGGCGATCCAGGGGATCATCGGCGGCGGCTCCTGCGGCAGACCGTCCTCCCCGCCGATCGCCAGGATGAGCACTCCGATGGCGAGCAGGGCGAGAATGACCACCGCCCAGGCCCCGGCCCCGGCAGCCAGTCCAACGGCCATCTCCCGCCACACAGACTTCGCCACCAAGCCGAATTGACGACGCCAGCTGAAAGCACTGAAACCGCCGAAACCGAGCAGGTACCAGATCGCCATGGCGACAGCGAAGATCATGTGCAGGAGGAAGAGGGCGCCGATGCCGACGCCGTCGAAATCCGTTACCGTCGGCACCCCCATCGTGGCCAAGGCCCCAAAAACCCCGATCCACAACACGACCGCCAGCAAAACGATCGCCATCGATCGCCGCAGCATGCTCAGCCAGGCCGTCGACTCCTGGCCTTCGAGGACCAGAAAGCCCGGCGGAGTAAGCCCCGCCCTGTGGGCCAGCCAGTCCACCGCCAGGGCAGCCAACAACGCCAGCACCACGGTGCCCAAGACAGCCATCCGGAGGCGTCTAGCGCCGTCTCCTCTGCAAGTAGGCTCGCATCATCATGAGCGCGCCGTTCAGGCGCTGCATGCGACGGTGCCGCAGCTGAAGCTCACTTGTCGCATCCAGAGCCGGCTGGTTGCCTCGAATGCTGCGCAGACGGCGGTCGAGCTCGAACTGTAGCTGGTTCATCTCGTGGTTCTTCAGCCGAACAAAGGTGCGTTCGGTGACGAGCACGTGCGCCTCGGCAATGTCACGCGCCATCGCCCATGCGCTGCCGCCTGGAAACCCCGCCATCGCGCCGCGATCATACTGTAAGCGAGGGTCTAGTCGGCCCGATTCCATTGTCTTACGTCGCTCTTTCGCGTCCTGGCCGCGTGGTATGGTTCCCCCATTCCGACGGCGACGCGCGACGCGTCCCGCCCCCACCTGACACTGAGGAGGATTCCCCGTGAGTCGTTTCCCGGGCGTGGATTTTCTGGAGTTCGATTCGCTCCTGATCGA